>NZ_WUDQ01000800.1:0-1288 GCF_009827695.1 Paenibacillus sp. OT2-17
CCGTATTTCTGCCAAAATAAAAATTTGTACGCAGCGCCTCATGTCGCCGAACCAGAATATTCAGGCTTTCTGCAAAAGCCCGAATGTCCATCTGACCTCGCATATCATAAGAAACCTGCTCAAAATACGCGTCATTCGCAGCTGCTTGACTATCTAGCTGGCTGTGAAACAGCATCCCTTTCTGCATCGGGGTCAGTGCATATACATTGTCAATCTCACCCGCAGCACCCATTTCAGATAAGAGGCTGTCCAAGCCCTCCACACTCATTCCTTTATAGGAAATATCACTTGGGGTAAGCTCCGGGTGTTCTTTATGGATGCAATGCGCCAAAATTTCACGCAGGCTCGATTCTAGAAATTTCGCCAATCGCTCGATCGTCTCCGCTCTATAGCTCGTACGGCTATAGCTAATCGTCAGACCCAGTTGGCCCCCCGAAATAATGCCGCCAAAATCCAGCGTATACGTTCGAGCCATGGTCGGGCTCAACGGCATCCCACCCTCATATGAGGATGATTGCAAGTCGTTCCCTTTCATATCCTGATCGAACTGTCCCAAATAGTTAAAGCTGATTTCGGGATCTGTCGTAAATATGGCTGGAGATGCCTCCTGTGCCTGTGTCTGACGGTCGGCTAAATATTTCAGTACACCATAGCCAATCCCTTTTTGCGGGATGCCGCGCAGTCCTTCCTTCACACCCTTGATCCGTTGCGAAAGTGCCAGTTCTTCCGGCATATCGAGCAAAACAGGATATTGGCTTGTAAACCACCCTATCGTTCGGGTAATGTCCACCTCTGGTAAAATGGCTTCACGTCCATGTCCCTCCAGATTAATCAGGAAACGCTCATGTCCGCTCCATGCTTGCAATGCCATTCCTACCGCCGTCAACAACAGGTCATTAATTTCTGTACGGTAGGCACGATTGGCCTGCTTGAGCAGCTGCTCTGTCTCAGCATGTGTCCACAAAGCAGTAACCGACTCACTATCGCCAATCAATGGCTTTTCGTGCTCGTTATGCCCGTAATCCTGCGGCAAAGGAGCCAGTTCCGCTTGTGCAAGTTTCCCCCAATACGCTCGCTCACGTTCCATAGCTGGACTGTTGGCATAAGCGTGCAGCTGCTCGGCCCACGTTTGGAACGAATCTGTTTTATGAGGCAGCTGAATCACCTGTTCACCCTTGGAGGCTTGATCATAGGCAGTCGCCAAATCCTCGAATAAAATGCGCCAGGATACCCCGTCCACCGCCAAATGATGAATCACGACCAGCAGATGATCTCCATCCGGGCAACG
>NZ_WUDQ01000801.1:0-1287 GCF_009827695.1 Paenibacillus sp. OT2-17
AATAGGTTTGATGTAAATATTCATAGGCCGTTGGGTCATTTAATTGCTGATAATAAACGGCCTTCATCAAATAAGTCGTCATTTCCACCACAAGCGAATCGTTGCGATCCTCCAGTAGATCCACATAGCTTTCCGTGGCAGGATTAGCCAGCTTGGACAGCTCTGTGAAAATCTTATCCGCTGTAGCCAGCGTCTCCTCATCCTCTGCCGCTGCACGCAAGAGGTAGGATGGGTTTACACCTAAACGCCCAGCAATTTGCTCGGCCAAATCCTCTGCCAACGGGTAACGGTCAGCCAGTATATTTGCGAAATGTGCTGGTGTCACCAGCCCGTCTACCAGCTCTTTACGGGACAGATTTTTCTTTTTACACAAAAATTCAATGCGTTCCTTAAGCATGGAGTATTCCTTTCTACACTGATTATCGGTCATACAGTGAGGGACGCCGATCTTCAAACACCGGAATACGACCACGTACGTCCTGCACCAAGGCAGACTCAATCGTTCCTGTGATGATCCCCTCCTGCTCTCCGCCCTCAGCAATGATTTCTCCCCATGGATCAATAATAAGCGAATGCCCGAAGAAATCAGTATCTCCGCTGCGACCTACCCGGTTACAAGCAATGACATACATTTGATTTTCTATAGCACGTGCGGTTAGCAAGGTGCGCCAGTGATGAAGCCGGGGATGAGGCCATTCTGCGGGTACGATCAGCAAATTTGCGCCCGACAGGGCCAAACTGCGGGCTAGTTCAGGAAACCGGATATCATAGCAGATCGACGCCCCTGCCTGAATCCCGCCATCCAGTGCGAATAAAACCTTTTCTTCGCCAGGCTGCAAATATTTTTCTTCATCCATAAGTCGGAATAGATGAATCTTGGAATACGAAGCAACCTCTCTGCCTGTTCGGTCAAAAACGAGCATCGTATTATACACATGACCGTCGCTTTTTTTCTCTGCGATCGACCCAGCTACTACGTTCACTTCATGGGTGGCAGCGAATGCTGCTATCCATGCCCGAGTCTCCGTCCCTTCCTTGTCCGCCAGCTCATGAATGCGATCTAAGGCATAACCTGTGTTCCACATTTCCGGCAGGATAATCAGATCCGGCTTCAGTTCGACTTTCATCGCTTGTTCCATTAAAGCCCGGATATGACTGCGGTTTTCCGGGGGATTTCCTATCTCTATGTGAGCTTGTATGAGTGCAACACTGAACGGCTGAGCTTCCTGATACGTCAAAATCCTTCATACTCCTTGTGAGCCAGAGCTTCCTGCGACCTATTGTCCG
>NZ_WUDQ01000802.1:0-1287 GCF_009827695.1 Paenibacillus sp. OT2-17
TGCGAACACTTGGTTCGAGATTTAGTGCTATATGCTATCTTGATATTATTGTTAGTTTTGATTTTTCAGCGGCAGCTTGTTCGTCAGGCGATTTCAGGTGTTTTTTATGGAGTGGCAGGAATTCTGTTCTTATATTTTGGCATAAGTGATAAAACACTGCTGACCTGCGTGCTGGAGCTGGGGATGGGTCTAATGTTCATGACGCTGTTTGTGCACGCTTTAACCACCGCTAAGAATTCATATGGACAACGTTTGTTAGACAAAGATCGTGATCTGCTGAATTTACTTCGGGTTCAACCTGGCTTTACCTTTAGGCTGGAGAAAAGTGGTGATGAATTTTATTATAGGCTGCTTGAAGGTGAATTGCTGGAGCGCGTGGGTCTGAATCTACAAGTCAACTACAATAAAAGGGAGCATGTGAAGCGTCTCGGGGACATTTTGGAGCTTTCCTCTGAAACGATGGAGCAGCTAAGTCAATACTACAAACAGGCCTGGTTCGGTGATCGGACCGTATTTGAATTGGAGTTTTGGGAATATTCGGCTCTCATTACCTTACATCCGGTTAGGGAGGACGGGAATACCAGGCATGTTATCGGTCACGTGTTGGATATTACAGAGTATAAAGCCTCTGAGCAGAAGCGAAAGGAGATGGACGAGGCTAACCGTGCGAAAAGCACTTTTTTGGCTCATATGAGTCACGAAATTCGCACCCCGCTGAATGGAATCATCGGTCTGTCAAAGCTGTTAAATAAGACTGAACTGACTGCCGTTCAAAGAGATTACCTCCACAAGCTTCTCGCTTCCTCTCGTACCCTTTCATCCATGCTCAGTAACGTATTGGACTTTTCCAAAATGGAAGCCGGCAGTCTGGAACTGGAAAAGGTAGAATTCGAGCCGGAAAAAATGCTTCGGCATCTCGCAGATACCGTTGGAACTTTACTTGAAGATAAGGAAATAGAGGTCGTATTTATAACGGACCCGGCGTTACCGAAAAGCTTTAAGGGAGACCCGCTTCGAATGGAGCAGGTGCTTTCAAATCTTCTGACCAACGCCATCAAGTTTACGAATCAGGGACATGTATTGTTACAGGTAAAAATGCTAAGTCAGCAGGAAGGGCGAGTAGGCGTTTCTTTTATGGTAGAAGATACGGGCATAGGAATTTCCGAGACGTGTATAGACAAGCTGTTCGTCCCTTTTATCCAGGCGAGTACATCAACCAGCCGCAGATATGGGGGCTCTGGGCTGGGTTTGGCCATTAGCAAGCATTTGGCTGAAGCTATGGGCGGG
>NZ_WUDQ01000803.1:0-1282 GCF_009827695.1 Paenibacillus sp. OT2-17
AACACCCGTGGAAAGGAGTCTGAGTGAGGAAATTGCAGCCCAGCATGCGGGTGCTACTATAGAAAACCCAGCAAGCGGAATTGATGATACAAGAAATGAATATGAGAACGAGCAGGATCATCAAGAACAAACAAAGATTCTGACGCAGGACGGAAGCTCTGATCCGTATGCCAAATAAATGAGAGAAAAGGAACGGAAGTATGAAAACATGGATATTTGCCGGGCTTTGTGACAAAAGCGATACCTTGTTATACATCAGCAGCATATTAGCAGCTTCCGGCCAACAGGTACTGCTTGTGGATGCTACGTTGCGGGGACGGTATCGGTATAGCATAGGGATGCTTGACAAACCACTTCCCATTACGCAGTTTAGTGGTTTTGATGTAGCAATTGGATTTACAGCATGGGAAGACCTGCATATAGGTATGACGGCTGATCAGAAGGCAGAGCAGGCTTATGACATTGTTATTTTGGATGTAGAGTTACCTGATTTTTGCCCCATTTCTGTTTGGAAAAGGGCAGAACTGCGAGTTTGGGTCAGTGATTATAGCCGCATGCTAATGCATAACGGACAGAATTGGCTTGAGCATTTATTCAGTCAACCTGAATTTCCTAAAGATCTTGTATTTCACAAGCTTTTTTTACAGGCTGTGGATTGTGGTGTGGAGGAGCCGTACCTGTGGGAATACATGAACCATTTCCCAGCTTCTTGGCAGCAAGACCCATATGTACTGCCATGGGATGAGGGGCTGCTTGCTCTGAAACTGGAAAATGAGCATAAAAAACAGCTACTACTAAAACCGCTATCCAGAATGTATAAGAAACAATTATGCCGTTGTATTGGGGAATGGATGAGTTGGGAATTAAAAGTGAGTCGTCGTGCGCTAAAGCGTGCGGAAAGGAGTAGAGCATGAGTACCATTTTGTTTTGGAGCCCCATTAAGGGGGCTAGTGGAAGTAGCTCTTTGGCGGCAGCAATAGCAATTACCATAGGCAATCTATATCGAGGAAGACTATTATTGACTCATTTGGGTCGTAAATATACCGGTATTGAATCAGGATTACCTATACAAGAGTATGGTATGGACGATCCAACCCTACAGCTTCAGGAAGGGGGCTGGGATGCTGCCGCACGTTTAGTTCTGCGAGGGACACTGTCTAAAGAAAATATTCGTAATTATACGACGCCTGTACTCGAACATACTTTGGATGTACTTGAGGGAACCTCCAGCTTTGGAGCTGCACCGCCGTTACTATCTCCAGGGCTTGTACGGGCAGTAATA
>NZ_WUDQ01000804.1:0-1281 GCF_009827695.1 Paenibacillus sp. OT2-17
ATTGCGGTTATCTCTGGAGCGCCACATCCCAAGCATCTGATAAATCTGTTGAATATGCCAATATTGAATGTATGCGGAGATCAGGATTACTTATTTGCACAAGCATACACAGCCCCTGTAACAGAGCTTCCATCTGATCATTTTAAAGGTGTCGTAGAGCGGCAGTCTAATCACTGGGATACGCATGAGCTGAGACTTCTGGACGGCGTACTGGGTTGGCTTATGCAATGGAAAAGGGATGTCGTACCTCAGCGTATTGCCTATCGGACGGAACGGGGCAGACATAACCGGGCTTACTGGCTGGAACTGACGCGAATGGATGAAAATGAGGAATATGCCGAGTTGTACGGTGAAATGAGTGCCACAGGTGAGTTGGATATTGAGGCAGTTCACGCCGAAGAATTTATCATACATCTTTCTCAAGAGGTCATGCCCTTGGTATCGGAGCCCGTATTTTCGTGTTGGACTTGCGGGAATACAGCCGCTTTCGCTTTGTTAAAACATACTCACATAAACGTCCCTCACCTGAATACCGTTTGATTGCCGAACGGGAGGAAGAAAGCAGTGAATGTTTTTCAAAAGAATCGGATGCCAAAAAGGAAATTGTGGATTCGAAAAGCGTGGGAAGAAACGTTTTGAGCCATGGTATGGGTGTGCTTGACGTATATATGGATCGTCTTCACATTGTCCTTCCATCCAGCTATGCTACACCGGAGGAAGAGCAGGCGGTGAGACGGACGGCGAACGCCTTGGCTAGCCCACGAACAGCGACTTGGAATCCGTATATCGGTGTTCATTATCCGGTGGTGTCTTCCAATGATATTACAGAGGAAGCACTGGCTGATAGCAACGTGATATGTGTCACTTCGGGCTTGTCCAGACATGAGCTGCTTCAGAAGCACCAAGCTGATCTGCAAATTACATGTACGGAGGAAGGGTATACATTGGGCGGCGATTTTACGGCAGGCGAGTATTGTCTGTCATATATTCAACCTAGCCCATGGTCTGCAACCCAGCAAATGCTTGTCGTAGCGACCAATTCCCCCCGTATGTTGGGTAAAAACCTATTTATGCGCAGACTGATTATGCCTGGATATTTTAATGGTTTACACCCATATTTGAATAAAGAGATTATTGTGTATGACAGCAAGGGAGTGCGTGCTTTTAACTTTACTTCCATCAGACATGCGCACCAAAAACTGCAAGGCCAATAAAAAAGATAACAATGTTATAATAATCCATAATTAAAAAAACCGTCTGGAGGCACGTTGGCGATCCTGA
>NZ_WUDQ01000805.1:0-1279 GCF_009827695.1 Paenibacillus sp. OT2-17
TCTACAGAGGCGTTAGGTCGTTTTAAAAAGTTGCTTGATTCACCCTATTTTGCACTCATTGATTTTGCTGAGAAAGGGCAGACTGCGGAACGTGTTTATCTAGGGATTGCCTCCCTGCTGGATAATCAAGATGAGGAGTTTCTGATCTACGACTGGCGCGCGCCTATTTCCAATCTTTATTACGATAACATGCCGGGCCCCGCTTCATATAAGAGCCCGGCAGGGGAGATGGAAGGGGAACTCACGCTTAAGCGCCAATTCTCGATCCGTGATGGACAGATCCGTTTTATGTTCGATACAGGGGTGACGATTGGAGACGAACTTCTTCAAGCTGTATTGAGCCGCAGCTCGGATGCTCAAATGAAAAGTATTGTCGCTACCATCCAAAGGGAGCAGAATCGCATCATTCGTGATGATCGAAGCCGGATGCTCATTGTTCAGGGGGCGGCAGGAAGTGGCAAAACCTCTGCTGCGCTTCAGAGAGTAGCGTATTTGTTGTATAAGTACCGGGATCGCTTACGAGCAGATCAGGTCGTGTTATTTTCGCCTAACCCGATGTTCAACAGTTATGTATCGACAGTATTGCCTGAATTGGGTGAGGAAAATATGCTTCAGGCCACGTTTCAGGAATATTTGGAGCGGCGTTTGGGCCGGGAGTTTCAGTTAGAAGATCCATTTGAACAGCTGGAATATGTGCTTTCAGCTTCGTTACAGCCTGGGTATGAAGCCAGGATGGAGGGTATCCACTTTAAGTCGTCCAAGACATTCTTACATGTGATTACAAGCTACAAGACGTATTTGGAACAGGAGGGAATGCGTTTTAAACCTATCCGCTTTCAGGGACGTGAGGTAGTTTCAGTAGAGCAAATGGCACGCAAGTTTTATGAATTCGACTCTACGGTGCGGCTGGCGAACCGATTGGAATTGCTGCGGGATTGGATGCTCAAAGAGCTGGCCCGCTTTGGTAAGGAAGAATGCTCCGCCCCATGGGTGGATCAACAGATGGATCTGATGGAGCCGGAGGATTATCAGCGTGCCTATAACCGCATGCGCCGTAAATCCAAGAATAAGGGCGATACCTTCGACGATTTTACGCGTGAAAGAGAAATATTGGCGCGTATGGTGGTCAGTGACCGCTTAAAGCCCCTGCGCAAATGGATTAAGGCGCTTCGCTTCGTAGATACGACCCGGCTCTACAGCGAGCTGTTTATGAATGAGGCATTGTTGAGCCAACTGGCGAATCATGCAGAGCTGCCCGTCAGCTGGGGTGAAATTAGTC
>NZ_WUDQ01000806.1:0-1273 GCF_009827695.1 Paenibacillus sp. OT2-17
CATCATTATGGAGCAAAAGCGGTAATTGTGCATCCCGGACGCCGGATGGCGAATGGACGGGATTAGTGACGAAATTTATAATGCCGTTAGCGATATTACGCTAATTCATGCTGCCCGAATATTAAAACTACCGGAGCTACGCCTTTACCTGTGAGTGAAGTCTAAAACACAGTAAGCATCTATTTTTCGGGGATGAAGTCCATTCCCGGAGAACGGATGTTTTTTTGTGTCTCTGATGTAGAGGTAGAGCGCTTCCATTGAGCTTGAAGCCATTGTGGTGTACACTGTCCAGAACAGGTGTAAATTGGAACGTCAGGAAGGCAGGACGGTTACAAGGAGGGAAAGACACATATGTATGCCCGTTTAAGATCGTTAAATTATCCACTAAAACTCTATGTTTTTTTAGCACTGGCCTTATGCTCCGTAATCAGTACATTGTGGATCATTAACGTGCGACTGCCCTCAGGGGGCCGCCCTTATCTTTTTATTTGGTGGAATATGATGTTGGCCTGGATTCCTATGCTGTTGACGCTACTGCTTGATGTAATGTACAGCTCGTGGAGGCGAGGAACGAGGACATTTTTACTCTGGGTTACGGGGGCGGCATGGCTTTTCTTTTATCCCAATACACCCTATTTGATCACAGATTTGCTGCATGTATTCGCCAGATATCCATTTCTCGGGGAGCAACGTTTCTGGGGCAATCCGTACTTTTGGAATCATGTACTGGGGATGCTGCTGGTAGCCGTACTTGGCCTGACAATGGGTTTTGTATCGCTCGAATCCGTACGACAGTTGGTACAACGTGCACGTGGTGGGCTTGTTAGTTGGCTGTTTATGCTGGCGGTACTCTTGTTGAGCAGCCTGGGTATTTACATTGGCCGTTTCTTTCGAGGGAACACATGGGATATTGTTTCTGCGCCCTCTCAACTGTATGCACAGGTATCTTCCATATGGGCAGACTCCTTGCAACGTACTCATTTTGTGGAGTTTAGTGGGATGCTATTCGTCATTTTGCTCGTCAGCTATGTATCCACGATGTGCGTAGTCTGGATAGGGAACAACCGCCAGGACGAATGGCGTCGCTGGTGATTTGATTGCAGCTGAGTGGCTGAATATTATCAAAAAATGTAAATCAAAGGAGGAATAGCTACAATGAACGGACAGAATCGATCCGATATCCGCGCTGGTCTTCAGGTGGATATTGTGCTTAAAAAGGATCAGTCTACCGGTACGTTGACGCGAGAAACGGTGAAAGATATTTTGACAAATT
>NZ_WUDQ01000807.1:0-1272 GCF_009827695.1 Paenibacillus sp. OT2-17
TGCAGCCGTTCTAGAAATTCTATTATCTTAATTATCGCTTCAAGCCAGATTTATCTCCCGAATCACTTCAAGCGGAACCTTCGGTTTTCGGTCTTCCGTCAACAATCCGTTGACTTCCTGCTGTACATCGGTTACCTGTGTATAGCAATAGCCCGAGAGATAGGGGGTCGCTTTAATTGCTCCGGTGACTGCACGGAAACGTTCGATAAAAGCTTCGACTGAATTCACCTGGTTTCCGTATCCCCAGCCCATGTCCGTCTGGAAGGCAATGCCGCCGAATTCGCTTATGATAATTGGTTGTCCCCGGTAGGCATATCCTTCTGCAAAGGCATATTTCCAATTGTTAAAGGAGATGCTGTTGTTTACAATGCTTTCCTTGTCCTGATATCGCTCCAAAAACTCTTCGCCCGTCTCCACATAATCATGAAGGGTTAAAATATCCGAGACTGTATGCGCCCATCCGTCATTGGTAACCACCGGACGATACGGATCAACCGTCTTCGTCAGATGATAGATGGTTTGCGTGAACTGCTGCTGCCTTACATCATGTCCAATGGTCGCTATGCCCCACGATTCATTGAACGGGACCCAAGTTATGATGCTCGGCTGATTGTACTGCTGCGGCACGATTTCCAGCCATTCCTTCGTAAAGCGGCTAACCGCCTGATCATTGAACTCAAAGGTCGCCGCCATTTCCGACCAGACGAGCATGCCTTTCACATCACACCAATATAAAAAGCGAGGGTCTTCCAGCTTCATATGTTTACGAACCCCGTTATATCCCATCGCGGCTATTTTATCGATATCTTCGATAAGGGCTTCTTCAGACGGCGGAGTCAGATAAGTTTCCGGCCAGTAGCCCTGATCCAGAATCAGACGCTGGTAAAGAGGGCCATTATTCAATAGAACCTGCCCGTTTTCAATCGATATTTTCCGCATGCCAAAATAAGAATACACCCTGTCGCTCACTTTCTCATCCTCATACAGAATAAACTCTACATCGAACAAGTTTGGCGATTCCGGTGACCACAAGCACTGCTTCCATGGACCACCGGCTTCATGAAATACATGGACCTCTACCGTTATCCAGGGCCTGTCGGCAGATAAGCTGACCTTTTTCACATGCTGTCCTTTCAGCGCAATCCGTGTCTCTAGGCGTAAATTATCTTTACCCTCGATACCCATGAGCTGAAAGTCAAAGCGGATCATATGACGGTCGATATCCGGTGTTATCTTGACCTCATTGATTCTTACCTCATTCACATATTCAAT
>NZ_WUDQ01000808.1:0-1269 GCF_009827695.1 Paenibacillus sp. OT2-17
TGCGCAATGTAAGTCGAATAACCATCGAACAGGAGCCCATTTCCAATTACTCCCTGTCTCCACCGTGGAGAGCAAGGTTTAGTAAACTCCGCTTGGTTAAATACGTACTGGATATTATCCTGGACTTGGGATACGCTCTCCAGAGCGCTTGAACCGGTTTCTTCATTGAACGCCCAATACATGATCAATCCCCGATTATCGGTTGCATGGCTCATACCTCAACCCTCCTTGATGTCTGCTCCGTTGGACCATTGGGAATATGAATGGAGTTAAGAGCATGCATATGAAACGAGTTCAGTACAACTTCCCCTGATTTCGTACTTATCTCAATACGATCCATCGGAGCATCAGGGAATATTTGATCCGTCAGTGCAACCAAACCCTCATTCGCGTACACTTCAACCGCGTTGCGATCCAGCCAGATATGCAGTTTGATCTTTCCATTCTCCGGAACCATTCTAGCACCGTGCTTGCACGCAAACGACGGGTGGAAGTCAGTCAGGCCCGATTTCGAACGGTCGATGAATAGCCATTGGCGCACAGGGTCATATCCGATAATAGTCTCACTTTGCCCAGAGGACTTCATTTTGATATGAACCTCATCCCCGGAACGAATGTCGATATCCGCTTCAATCTCAAGCAGAACATCATTCATTTTCTGCGTAAACGGCACCACCGGCGTAACCTTGACCTCATTCCAGCAGAGCGTTCCTTTTCGCAGCTGCTCTATTTCCCGGACAGGCATTTGAGTCAGAACTACGCCCTCGTCTCGGCTGGTCAATGATAAGACGCGAGGTAGAGTCATTGCGCCTCTCCAGGCTCCGGTAGGCGTTTGGTTGGCATATTTCCAGTTGCTCATCCATCCGATGATCACGCGCCGTCCGTCTTGCTCAGCTATATCCGACCAAGTGACCCCCGCATAATTGTCCCGGCCATAATCCAGCCACAGGATATGATCGGCCGGATTGTCATTGATGAACGTATTTCCGTCGAATTCTCCGATAAAGTATTGCGTGCGTGAGCCTTCCGGACAGTTCGGATCATCTCCGATGCTTATGATAAGTACCCATTTGGAACGCCCGCTGTCATCAATCGGCAATTCAAAGAGATCAGGGCATTCCCAAACTCCGTCATGCGAGCCTTCATTCTTTCCGAATTCGCCTGACAACGACCATTCACGCAAATTGTCCGAACGATAAAACCGAACGTGGTCTCCCGCGACAAGAGCCATAATCCACCGCTCACTTGGCGAATGCCAGAACACCTTGG
>NZ_WUDQ01000809.1:0-1268 GCF_009827695.1 Paenibacillus sp. OT2-17
AATATTTTAACATGTTCAGAGTCTCGTGTCATATTTGCATGCGCTCATATATGCAGTGCGGGCTGTTTAAAGTACACTCTGCCGAGACCTTCTCATATTTAACCATGTTTCGTATGTATGTGCAAATATACGGTAGTGACTTATGTAAAACAAGAAAACACGACTCACAGCACTTTCCATAAACGACTAAAATTTGGGTTACCAAAGGTAAAAATAAGGCACGTAACTTTCACTACGTGCCTTATCCCTATCTAATTGCTACGTTGCAGCTTGTTACAGCATACTCCGTATATTTATCGTTTGAATTATTCAGCAGCTTCAACTGGCGCTTCTACTTCTTTGCTGTTTTCCACCAACAAAGCAATTGTTTTGCGCAGTGAAATTTCTTCTTTCAGGTTAGCGAACGAGCCGTTACCTTCCAGAATGCTGCGGATTTCCTCAACTGAACGTTTGTAAGCTTCAGCCATGTTTTTCAGTTCTTCATCAATTTCCGCTTCGGAAACTTCGATGTTTTCTGCTTTAGCCACTTGCTCCAGCACGAGATTGTTACGTACGCGCTTCTCAGCATCAGCTTTCATTTGCTCTTCCAGGTCTTCCTTGCTTTGACCAGAGAATCCGAGGAACATTTCAAGGTTCATACCTTGGCTACGCAAACGGTTGTCGAAATCGCGAACCATGTTTTGCACTTCGCTCTTCACCATTGCTTCAGGAATGTCGATTGTTGCATTCTCAGCAACTTTCTCCACTACAGCACCCTCACGGGCTGCTTTAGCTTCGTTTTCCTTACGATCCAACAATTGCTTTTTCAAGTCTTCCTTGAATTCAGCCAGTGTGTCAAATTCGCTTACATCTTTAGCAAATTCATCGTCCAGTTCAGGAAGAACTTTGCGTTTCAGTTCGTGAACTTTCACTTTGAATACCGCTTGTTTGCTAGCGAGGTCAGCAGAATGGTAGTTCTCAGGGAACGTTACTTCAACGTCCTTGGAATCGCCAGTGTGCAAACCAACCACTTGCTCTTCAAAACCAGGGATAAATGTGTTAGAGCCCAGTTCCAAAGAATACTTCTCAGCTTGTCCACCTTCAAACGGTACACCGTCCACGGAACCGTCGAAGTCAATAATAGCTGTATCACCGGATTGAGCAGCGTCTTCATCAACGACAACCAATTCAGCATGACGTTGTTGCAGGCGCTCCAGTTCTTGAGCCAATTCTTCGTCGCTTACTTTGAGTTTGCTTACAGGCACTTCTACGCCTTTGTAATCGCCCAA
>NZ_WUDQ01000080.1:0-13356 GCF_009827695.1 Paenibacillus sp. OT2-17
GAAGCGGATTAAATATTCGTCTCCATCATTTCTATACACCCGCTTAAAGTGGCTTCTTGGAAAAAGAACTTTACAAGCTACAATTTTTTTTAATTCAGGATCAAACACTTTATATACTATCGCAAAAGAACCATTCCCTATTTCATCTAAAACAATTAGCTCAAATTTCCGCCTTACATAATCTATCTTTAACAACTTATTTTTCAAAGTAATAATTGACAGTTCTAAATCATTTAACATACTTAAATGGGATTCCTTCGGTTTCTTTTGGAAAATTTCTTTTTTAAATGCATTATACATCAGCAGAAACTCATCTAAGACCTCTCTGGATTCACTAACAATTTCCACAATACTTTTTACGTAGTATTCCATTTCATTCGTGTGTAATAATATAGTATCTTGCTGAACATCAGAGTCCAAAAGTTTAGACAGTCTAGTAACTAATTCAATTAGTTTATGCACTGGCGAAATTAGTATAAATGGAGCATGTAAAGTATTATTAATATCCGGAAGAAGTACGGAATCTAATTCATCCAAAGTTATGCCTGCCGAAAGAACAACTTCATTCTTGTATTTGCTTAGTAATCTGGGCTGACTCCATATTTGATTCGACAAATATCGTAACGGTACCTTTTCGTCATTTTCTTTGAAAATAATATAATGAGCAACCATAAGAATTATTGATTTATATTTATTAAATGAAGTACTGTCTGTAATTATAGATCCTGTTTGATCTTTAATTATTTTCTCATTGATCCACTTTAATAATAAATTTTTAATTGGGCTTTTAGTATAGAATACTAACTTTATAACTGACTCCCTTAAGTTCTTAAACTCCACATCATAATTCGGTTCATCTCTTATTAAATATTCCATAGCTCTAGGATCAATTTGAATTGATTTAGGAATCCAATCAGTCATTTTTCGTGGTTTTAAATTTTTGAAAGTAATCTGAATTATACCGTCTAATAGAAGGATTTCCAAAGCATCATTAAGATCAATCCATGAATATTTTTGAAGAATTTGATTAATAAATGGTTTGTATTGTTTCGTGCCTTTCGAAAGTGTTTTAATTACAAAATCCATTATCACTTTTTTGCCATGCGGTTTATTTAAGGACGCCTCTACACCGTTATATCCTCGCCCACTTGCCAACATTTCAACAGGAAAACGGTACTCCTTATACGTTTTACTTACTTCTATGCCCGCATGATCCTCGTCAATTTTAAATATACCTTGTTGAAACACGCTTTTTCTCACCTCTACTACTTTAACTATTAAAACCAGAATCGAGCCTTACTACCTAGCATTTTAACTTCAAGTCTATAAGTTAACTCTCTTTTTTAAAATAAGAGGATTTGCAAATTCTTTTCCCGGCTCACATGCACTGCAGGTAAAAGCATGATCAATCCAATCAATAGTTTTTAGAGATTCCCCTTGTTGATGAGTAATAAAATACTGGATATCGGTAGCTTGCAAAAGTTGTCCTATTTCATTTCCTCGATCATCATCCACTCGAGCCTTAGGCTCATCCAAGAACATGATTGGCGTTGTAATTCCATCGTTGCTATCACTCAAAGCTGCCAGTAAAATCATTAAGCTGGTACTAGCTTTTTGGCCTGAACTAAGATAGGGGCCATCAACGGCAATCGGTTCTTTTCCATCATAACCAATAAATAAATGGATCTCCCACGTTTCTGGTTCAGGTGTTATTTCAACTAACCTTCCTTTAGCAGTAGCCTTAAGTAATTTAGCTAAATTTACAAACTGCTCAATATAATCCTTTATAATCTCTTTAATGTGACTCCTAAATTGATATAGTAAGTCATCACAAGTACGTTCAAGATCATCTCTTTCTTCTCTCAATTCCTTTAAATTCTTCAAAAGTAGCTCAACTTGTCCCTCCTGGGCTTTAACTACACGAACAATTTCCTCGTTTACTGAAGGGTCATAAAGCTCCGATTTTTCCCGATGCAAAATATTCAGTTTATTCTGCATATCATTCGAAGTAAGAGTATTACCTTGTTGATCTTTAAAGGCTTTCCCCTGTACATCATAAGAAATGAACTCAAAATCCTCTTCATTCAATCCAAATACTCTCATGTTTACTATTGCAAGCTCTATTTTTAAATTAAAAGAATCAAGGCTGCCCTGTAATTCTGCATAGTATTTTGATAAATCCTCCATTTTTTGTTTGGCCTGTTTTTTTACTTCAATAAACTTAGCTTTCTCCTCAGTAACTATAATCACTTTATCTCTATTATTTTCAATTTCATGCTTAATTTTTTTCCTTTTATATGTTGTTTCGCCAATAAGATTCGATAATTGTTCAGTTTCAGATAGTAACAAACGATATGAATTTTCCATTTCTTCTAATTTAAATAACAATTGTTGATCTTCAATACCCTCTTTTAGTTTTCCTAATTCATCTTGTATGTTACGGACACTCTCATTTAGTGTATTGACTATATCCTTCTGTTTAAATAACAACTCTTTCGTTTGTTTTTTTTCTTCTTCAATAGCTAGTTTCCCACAACATAGACTATGGTACTTTAAGTAGATTGCACCATCATCATCTTGAAGCAGCCCTTCAATAGTAATGCTCTCAATACCTTTAGCTTGAAGAGCATGCCCTTCTTCTACTGTCTCAACTAAATAAACATGATTTAATCTTCCTAAATAACCTTCAACCTTTTCATTATGGGTAACGCTGATTGCGGATCGTATACTTGGGTAAGAAAAATTCAGTCTTGATTGAAAACCATTGTCACTTCTAGGCAAAGACAAACGGGCGCCGTATCGAGCCTCTTGCTGTAGTTTCTTCGCAATGAGATAGTGATCAGATTCGATTATAAAACGATAACGATTATTGCCAATATAAGCCTCAATCGCCTTTTGCCACTTTCTCATCTCTGGCTTTACACTAATGGCATCAGCAAGCATAATAAAGGGAATTCTATTTACTTCGAGTATTTTCCTGAATTTTTTAGCTTCATCTCTATATGGCAGGAGATTATTTTCCAAGTCGCAGAGCTTTTGTTCCAGATTTTTGAGTTCCACCAGTCCCTTTGAATAATCTACTTTCTTCTGATTAAGTTTCTCTTTAAGGGAATCTCTTAAATTCTCTAAGTGGTCAATGTTTTGGGGTTCAATAAGTTTAACTTCATTAATTCTTTTTCTAAGTACTTCAATTTCTTTTTCCTTCATTTTTTTATCACTTATATAGTGTATAACGTCTTGGTTTGCTCGATCCTCTAAAATATTCAAATTTTGATATTCTGTATTTAATTTAGTGATCTCCTTCTCATTGTCCGTTATCTTTACTGTCAATGTATTAACTTTATTTAACTCAAGTTTCTCCTGCTTTTTTATTTGAGTCATCTCATCTTTAGTCGACTCCAATGCCTGCTGTAATTCCAAGTATTCAAGTTTTTTTAGATTAATCTCTGTTACTTCTATTTCTTTTTCTTTTTCTTGATAGAGGCGAAATTTTTGGCTCTTCTGCTTTGCGCCTTCGAACCGTTTTCGAGCTTCCTCCATTTCTTCCTCTGCACGTTCGATGGCCACCCCTTGCTCGCTTAATCTCTCTTTGCTCTCATCATAACGTTTTTTATAGTCCTTTGTTCCTTTTAAATCAAAAACAAGTTGAAAGAGCATATGCGGCGATAAATTAACAACTTCTCTAACGGTATCAGGGCTCATTGCCATCAAATTACGAAATTCTTTTGTAATTCCGAGACATTGCTCTAATAGTTCAAGATACTGACCCACAGTTAGAGATGCCTCACTATAGGCCTTTGTGTTAATTTGAAGATCCACCAAGTCGTTAAATTCTCCATCAAAGAAATAATACTCTCTAGACCACGAACCCTGATCAGTTTTAAAAATTCTACAACAAGCAGTTACCTCATCTTTAAATTTTCTAACTCTTTCAAAAGGCCGTTTACCATTTATTGAAATGTTGTGAAATGCAATTCTAACCACAGCCCAATTGCTTTTTTGCACATAAAACGAAAAAGTTCTTTTACTCTCAAAGTGGCTTGCTCCTAGCATTAGCCGAAGTCCATCCCATATCGTAGTTTTCCCATGACCGGATTGTCCAATAAATGCATTGACTTTCCCATGCACCTTATAAGGTGTTTTAGTCATAGGTAAATACCCCCAAAACACAGTTGAAAAATCTTTGAGCTTCATCAACATTCTCAAAAACAATTGTTTCACCATTTTTTTTTAATAAAGGTCTATCTTGCTCCTTCTTGCTTCTTAAAATTGTGATATATTCTTGGCCTATTTTTAAATCAAGATTAATATATACGTCGTCACTTAAAGCATCGTGTGGTATCAGCCGAATTCTACTATCACTGTACTTCTTAAAAAGACAGAAATTAATAAATTCAATGGACATAGACTTCCCAACACCATTGGTCTTTCTTCCGCTAGTTGTAGTTGCATCTGATTTCTCACCTAAAATTATATTTACCCCATCCTCAAACAGGATAGGTTCAAACACTTCCGGTTGCGAATATAACTTCATTAATTTAATTCTATTAACTACTCTATCCATAAGTATGGCTCCTCAAATTTCACCATTCCAAGTGAGTATAAAAACAACAATCCGAATATTAATTGCCTGCTATGTGAAATATCGTTCTTTTTCAAAGTATCCGAAACTTTATAAATGGAGACTTTTTCGGCTCCACTTTTTTTAATTTCCTTTAAAATCAAATATCCTATATATACGGCTGAGGATTTAATATTCTCGCTATCTTCAACTAGTGCCAACTTTTTCACCTACTATGTTGGGAAATACGTTACATTTTATCGTTTCGGAAATTAAATAGTATTTTATAGCCATTTTATCAAATTCAAAACCCGAAGCACCTAACTGCTCTTCGAAGTATAATGCTAGCAATTCTAAGGCTTCCCTCGGATTACCGTTTGTCTGTTCCAGATATTTATTACTGATGTCTCTGAGATAAAGTCTGATTAATAAGCTTTTAACATCATCTAGTCCTAATATTTCATTAGCTTGCTTAACTGCTTCACCATATAGTGAAACAAGCTCTATATAAAGGCCTTTTAAAAAATCAGAATAATCTTTAAACCTTCTATTGATCTTATCCTCTGGATCAGTTATAGTGTCCACCTTTTTCGTGGTAACCTTTTTATTACTACTTAAATACTCAATTAATGCGATGATTGTTTCTACTTCATTAGATTGTTTTCTTGTTGTTTGGCCTACCTTAAGCATCAATTCTTGATTTAAAAATTCAGAAATCAACATTAATTCTAAAGTATCTTTATTCTTAATATGCTGAATTAAATCTAAATGATCGATTATATCAGTATCTTTTGAAAAGGAAAATAGCCCCTCAGTATCAAATGATGTTGTATAGTTTTTCTTTTTTATTAACATTAAAAAAATCAATCTATCATATTGAGCGTGTAGTTTTTTTTCATTAAATTTTTTGATTGTTTCATTAATTTTTGTGCTTGAATTATCTGAGGTAACTTGAATTGCAATTCTACTGACCTGGTCTGCTAAATCAATTGCTGAAGTATTCTTTTCTAAGATATTTAAATTAATTAAGTTATAGCCATATATTATTTTCAAAAACTCTTTATAAAAATCTTCTGCGATTATATTGATATCAAATAAACTAATACAATTTCTAAGTTCAACTTCATAAACCATCTTGGCTAATGCACTTGATATTAGTTTTAAATATATCTCTTTATTCATTTGACCATCCCCAATGCTAAGAACTGGAACTCATATTACAATTTAGCCTTTAAAATTACATACACATCCGTTCTTGCTGTGTTTTTATGTCATAAATTATATATCGTAACTCTTGATGCCTAATCAAAAAGATAGTCCTCGCGAGAGGCTATCATGTAAGTGTCGATCAATCATGTCCAACATATTGTTTTTCAACTCTAAAATCAGAAGGCTCTTTTATGAACGATTATTAAAACGTACCATTAAACTCTCTATTCCCTTTTTCCATCGAACTTTTGTGCCCGCATTGATCCAAAAATTTCTCCTTGAATCACAGATTAAGCAAGATAGAAAAAGTATCCCTTGGCAATCCCGGTATATTAAAGTAAATAGCAAGCCCACCTATAGCAAATAATCCTCTCAAAACATATGAAATTTGTCTGCTTCTGAACGTTCTTGCCACCCGTTTTCACCTCATCGGAATATCTCAACCTATATTAAAGGGCTAAATACCCATAACAAAGGAAATACTCCATTTCATTATCCTACTAAATTCTGCATAAATCTTCTTTATTCATTAAACTATAGCATAATTAAGGGGATATATGGAACAAAAAAGCCCCTGTGTAATACCAAGGGCCTAGATTTCCATTATATCTAGAGTAATACTATGGTTAGGCGACTTAGTAGCAATGTTCTACACAACTACTGGTTGCTTAACTAAATTCTCCCCGACCACTTAACCTAAAGCGTTTTTTTGAATGCAGGAACAAATTAAAGTTGTTCTTAAACCCTGTACATCACTGCTTCTTATGTGCATTTCCTAAATAGTCGTATCATCCATGTCACCTTTCCCCACCGCTGCTCCGCCTTACAGCCACAAGGCTTCACAGCCTCTCACTCACGCCCTCACCCAATTTATGCCTGCAATAATAGTCGTAAGAAGAAACAGAGGAATTTCTGAGTCGGAACGGGAAAAATCGGGGTCAAAAAAGCAATTAAAGTCGAACTAAGGGTAGGGGGAATGACAGGAAAAAGCTGGGGATAGGGCAAAAGAAAATCGAAGGAAATGATCGAAAAAAAACAGGAGAAAAACCGCCTCTGTTCAATGATTAGCGGAGATTTGGGCGACTTTTTTAGTAAAAATGATGAATAGCGGAGATTTGGGCGAACTTTCTATGTATTGCGGTGGAAATAGGAAAAAGAGCCGAGGAAAACAGGAACGGAGCCCCTTTCTCGCTCGGCTCGTAACACGACTTTTTATGCTTTAGTACGACTGTTAATGCTTTGAGATGACTTTGTGTGCTTCTACATCTCATCTCGATATATTACTACCACGCACTCCACATGTGTCGAGACGATGGTAAGGATATACCTCTCGCTTAAGTTGAAAATACTTGCTCTGAAGAACAATACACCATACTAAAAATCTGGTAAACAAATTCTCAAACCGACTTTCTAGGTAGGTATACATTTTTAACGAAAAATAAGTGTTTGATTAAATAGCAAATCATTTCTCTTTAAGTAATTACCATTAAAAGTAATAGGAACCGAGGTTCCATTGAAGTAATCTCTCTTATTATCATGTTTTATAGCATGAACATGAAGATGCGGCTCACTACTGTAACCTGAGTTCCCTACTTTCGCAATTTCTTGTCCAACCTTGACAAAATCATTTTTCTTGACTAATAGACTATTTTTCTTCAAGTGTAACAACAGAATATTATATCCTTGGTGTTTGATGATAATCATATTTGTAGTACTACGGCCCAGGGAGTTTGGGACATTATCTTCTACTCCATCCACAACTTCGATAATTCTACCCTCAACCGGACTATATACTGAATCATTATAAATGGGATAGGATTTTAAAGATTCAGGATTATCAAATATCCCTTTTCTTGAACCTAACGGGGTGAGCTTAGTTATATCCACCGCATATTTCAGAGTACGATGCGAAAAGTGATAGTTCATAGATGAACTCATTCCACCATTCACTACCTCGTAAGCCCCTCCTTTCAAAGGGAACGCTAAATCGACTGCATCTTCGTGTTTAGGAGTGGATGTAATGTATGAAATACTAAATAAAATACATATAAAAACTTGATATATTGCTAATAAACCATAAAGAGAAAGGAATATTCGTGTTTTTCTATTTAAGCCATTAAATTTAAAAGAGCGTAAAGTAATCATTTGACGGAATAAGGAACATCCAAACAATACGATGCAAACCGGTCGTAAATAATAGCTAATTTCTGTCCAATCATTTATGAATAAAATCATGAACGTATATGCACTTGTAAACAAAGTGTGTATATACCACGAAATACGATTTTTAAATGGAAAGTAAGCCATGATCCAGTAAAGTATAAGCGGAATCAGCAGCATTTTTACAAAATAAAAAAACATTCAATTTCTTCCCTTGTCATATGATAATTTGCTTCTTACCTCTTCTTGAAATGCAGTATCCGTTAATAATTTGTAAAAAAACAAATCCAGCTTCTGCTTGAGCCAAATATGATCCACCCCAGAATCATCTTGAATAAACATGGCTAGTTGAATGTCATTTCCTTCCCGATCCGTACAATATAAAGCCTCTGTTAGAACAGAAATGGTAGATCCACCTTTGTTTCCAAACTCTATTAACTTGGAGTTATCCACTTGTCGCTGAATTAGCATCTTTAGATATGGATTTATAGTAGAAGGAACCAACTCCCCCTTGTGTATAAGCTTCATGAGGTAAGCATACTCTTTAGTCGTTGAACGAGGAAGCTTGCGCGATTCCAGCACTTGAAGCTTTCGTACATAATTCTGCCTGGTGTTCCATTTCTGAATACATTCTATCCCCTGATCACGATTTAAAATCTGATGAATTTCAATAGCTTTTTTCATATATTCCTCGTAACTCATCTCACTTATCTTTTGTATCGACTCTTTAAAACCTATGTTTTCGGTCTCTTGGATATAAGGAGACATGAATCCCGCAGATGAAAAAGGAAAGATTTTATCATGGGAAGAAAGTGAGAGCTTCATAATATTCTCATTTATCTTATCCAAACCCATTTTCGCCATCAGAAATTCTGTATTGGCATTGGAACTATATGCTAACATGCCGTGAGTAATATCCAATAACGTAATTTTCCCTTGAACCTCTTTATGGTTTGCGCGAATGGATTTGATCCAGTTATGATGAGCGTTACCATCGGAACCAGGGATATAAAATTTATTTAATTCCTCTAAAGGAACAAGTTCCTGCTCGTCTAATATTTTCGCTGCAACTTGGCGAGCAAATTCGATAGCAATGATCACTTTGGCCGTGCTGGCAAGCGGCATTTTAACTTCTGAGTTATAGCTGATTTTCTCCATACCATTTTTGATCATAAACAAAGATGCTTTACTCGGATTTTCCTTCAAAAAACTTAGAACATCCATTTCTGTTTTCTTATTATTTTGGCGCTTCGCAATGAACAAAAACAGGATACATATGAACACAAATATTAAAATTATAGCTACTAACGATAAAATTATTTTCATACTTTGCTCCTTAATGGACACGCTTAGGCTGAAGTTCACATAAGTCGTCACAGTTCCCCACGGGAATCACTTTTCTTTTAGAAGCTATATAATCATACAAATAACCACCAATACCCATTTTTTTGAAAATAATTATAAAGGGAACCGCCCACCAAAGATACGGTATTCTTGTACAAATTTGTGCAATAGAGTCAATTCCACGTTGTATTTTACTGGAATCATTCATTGAGAAACTATGCATTCGCCTTTCTAATTCATTAACATCTAATTTGTATGCTTGAACCAATGAAGAATTCCGAAAACTAACAAGCCGTAGCATTCTAAAATAATCTAGCTTGTACAAATTGTCTTTTATATTTGTACAGACAGGACACCAACCATCATAGAAAACCAGAATTTGTTTGTGTTGAAAACTTACATATCCTAATTTTCTTGTTTTTCTTCGAATTGTAATTGATATTTTCCGGAAGCTGATCTTTATAAAATGGTATAACTTTTTATATTCTCGATCCGTAAACAACAATAATTCCATAACAATCATAATTAGTGAAAACGTCAGTAAGCCCATGCCTATACCGATTCCTGCATGAAACAATATCATAGCAATAACTACAAACGGTTTAAGGCTTTTATTAATTACAGCAAAAGGAAAAGCTATTTTAACAATTATAGATAAATAAGTGAATAAAATGGTGAGTCCAACATAATGGTTAACCATATAATCCAAAATAGGTCTGCTAAACTCTCTCACCTGAGAGATATAATAAAGTGCCGTTCCGTTTTGCCACATTTCTCCCATAAGCTGATACATTCCTGAGAAGAAATAAACAATACACAGTTGTATAATACAAAAAAGTACTGCAAAATTGTGAATTATTATGGATAACTTATAAATCAAAGACTGCTTCGAGCCTTTTCCATGTAAGCTATTCAATTTAGAATCAAAAGAGAAATATGCAGTATTATTGGCGAATAGGAGAAAAAACATATTTACTATCAGTAAATTGTCTCCTCCGTCACTTATATGAAAAGAACGAACATACAGTGAATAAAAAAATAGATAGGTCAGAATTGAAAAAAGGCGGCCTTTGTATCCAATTAAATAAAAAATAGTAACCACAATTCCTAAATGATAGATAAAGTCAAAAAATAAAGCTGATGAATTCAAATTATATAAAGACCATGTTAATGACTTGTACCCAGCAGAATATATATTAATTCCAGATTCGTGCCAAAAAAAATATCTTTGTTTATAATGAATAAAATAATTGAAAAGTAATATCAACCCGATACATATCCGAAGGATACTTGTGCCAATAAGAAAGCGTTCATTCATAAAAAAATTACGGTAATTCAACAACATCCTTTACAACTCCTTTCCAACCATATACGACATTATCTTCTTTCACTTTAAAATGAAGATCATCTCGCTTTGAATATGGAATTGCATCCGATATTGAGGTCATAAACTGGACATCGGTTATTTCATGTTTCAAAAACTCTCTTTTCGCAAACGCAGAGGCATAGCGGTATATGATTTGTTCAACTTGATCCGAATCCTTTTCTAAAGAAGCATTTATTTCTTTGGCGACATTATCTTTTTTAGATATTTTCTCCATTAATTTATATGTTAGATCATCTTTTCCTCCTATATATAATTGATGTATGTATCCACTTCCAATTCTGAGCATCCTATTATAAGGTGAAAATACTGTCGTCTCATTCGTCCTGATCATAGGTTCAGTAACATCATACCAATTGCTTATAACAGTTTTGGTACTGCCCTCCCCCTTATACTTCACACGTACATATAATTTTAGATTTTGAGTCATAGGCTGGGGAGCAAATAGATGCCAGTTTTGTTGAAAAAACCGTCCAACATAGTTATCAGTTACTGATTTCAATGAAACAGAGACCGGGTTAAGCGGTCCAGCGTGAAGAAAAATAAAGAAGAAATGAACCATCAAGAACAACGATAAAGAGAATAACGTAGCATTTAAAATAAACGCTTCACTTCTTTTTTTCATTTAAGCAATCACCTCTTTTAAATAACATCAGGGAGAGAGAAATATAAAAATCTGATCCTCTCCCTGATGTTTCAGCTATTTATCAAAAATTACATCTGCATTCTCTACATCACTACTAGAAGCACCTGTACCTAATAGACTTCCTAAGCGGGTCGCTTCCCTCAAAGCATCCTTGTTAGCTTCATAAGCTGCTTTACCAACTTGTACTGCTTTACGAGCAAGGGATGCTATTGCTTGAGGCTCAACAGCAGCACCATTTGCATTCACGCTAATTAAAGGAGAAGAATTTCCAGAGGAAACGTCATAATCAGAAGCGTAAGAAGCGCTTAAACTTACAGTAGAGAAGGCTGTGATGGCTAAAGCTAGACTAAGTATTGTTAATTTTTTCTTCATAGATAATTCCTCCTAAGATGGTTAGTAACAAAATAATTTCAATTCCTTAGTTTTATGACTTTTTTATCATAAATACTATTATTCAATATAATTACTTAATATATCACTCCCTTCCATATTTTATATCTTATTTTCCCTTGCCAAAAATCATAAGCATAAATTTTTAGTAATTAAAATTAAAAATTATTTCGGATTATATCCTATTCCAGCAGGTGTCGCGCTTCATTTTAAAATCCATCAAAAGAAGAAAACAGCAATGTCTACAAGTTCCAACAAACTCTGTGCCTTAAATAGTTTTATGTCTACATTTGGTCTACAATAAGGGTGACTAAAAGCAAAAACCCGCTCAATGAGCGGGTTTCAGTATAGAGACATGGGGATTTGAACCCCTGTTCCAAACTTTTTGATATACATTAAAATTGCTACTCCTCAAACTCTACGACCCAAGATTTAAAGAGCAATTAGTTTTACCCATTTCAAAACTATCAAGCATTATTTCTTAATGTCAACATGTAATGTTCCATTGATCGTAGTTGAATTTACTGTAGCTCCCAGAACTTCCGAAACAAATCTAAGAGGAACCATAACCCGATTTGGATATTCCGGCATAATGGGAGCACTCGGCATCATCTTTTCTTCATCGTTCACGTATGCAACTTTGCTACCACTGTTAATCGTATAATTGTACCATTCTTCGATTTAATTGTAACTTCTTGTGTAGGCATGTTCCATGAGACAGACTCTCCTAGCCCTTCAATTATGAATTTAATAGGAACATATACGGTGTTTGTGGATCTCTCTATATACGGACTGACGTCTGTCGTCAAGGTGCTATTATTTTCGTTTGTGGCTCTCTCTAGAAATGGATCTAATGTCAAAGTGCTGTTATTTACAGAAACTTCAACATTATAACTAAATTTAGATCCCGCATGTGCTCTCTCAACTGAGACTAAAGAAACGAACACAAAGATAACAGCTAAGGGTAAAATTATACGTTTTAACATGGTTTACCTCCCTCTATTTATCGACTAGACCCTCATTGAGGAGCTAAAACACCACCTATGCATCCTGTATTCAATCTTTCCTTACTGACAGTGAACAGCGCTCAACATGCCTTATGTGGTGATAAAGATGCCGTATTTTCCGCCAACTAATTGCCACCAGAATTTCGATTACATCATTTTAGCAGATTGTCACTTTAATACATTTTACCAAAGAAGTAATTGCATTTATTCTCCACTAAAGCCTTTGGCCCACTCAGCAACCCTACGACTACTTTCTTCTTCTGACAAATCCTCGATCCTAGTCATAATAGACCACCTTACTCCACAAGGATCCAATATACTTCCGAATCGATCACCTGAAACAAAGTTTGCAACTGGTTCCCTTACTTTCGCTCCTCTTGCTATCGCATTTTCAATGACCTGATCCACATTCATGACGTAAATTCCGAAAGAATAACACGCATTGTCTTCATCTGGCGGCAAGACCAATTGATATGCCGGATTCGCTGCTCCCAGCTGCAAAAAACCATTTCCAAAATCTAATTCCGCATGAACAATTATTTTATTGCCATTCTCATCAGGATATTCAGTAATATCCTTAACCCTTGCATTGAAAACCGTTGTATAGAACTCTATTGCTTCCGAAGGATTCTTCACGGTAATAAAAGGGGTAATA
>NZ_WUDQ01000810.1:0-1266 GCF_009827695.1 Paenibacillus sp. OT2-17
GAGTTTTTTCCACCCGAAGCATATCGGAGCCCAGATGATATGGTTCCGCAAGGGCTATGTCGAGTATTTAATGCCGCTCGAAATACCGGCAGGAGCGCGAATAGAATCGCTTGAGCTATCGATGGAAATGTGTTCTGAAGCACCAAACTATGACAACAATTGGCCTTCTGATATTTCCCTGTGGGTTAATGGCGTGGAGATTGGCATGTGGACGTGTCCCGGTGATTTTGGAGACAGGCGCGGCAAGCTGAATCCTGCCTGGTGGTATGAGTGGTCTACCCAGTATGGGTTGCTCAAGACCTGGCGAGTAGATAAAGAGAAGACTGCGCTGGATATGGAGAAGGTTTCCTCGGTTACACTGGATCAGCTCAACCTGCAAAACAGCCACAAATTGCGTTTGCGGATCGGAATTAAGCCAGATGCGGTGCATCAAGGTGGGCTCAACCTGTTCGGAAAGCAATTTGGAGATTATGATCAGAATATCAAAATGACTGTGAATTATGTCATGGATTGAGATATTGGTGAAATGGATAGGCTTTAGTTGCAGGTGCTCTGTAGCTAAAGCCTTATTCAGTTTATTAGTTACATAAAATTAACTTGAAAGCGTTGACATTAAAAATGCATCACTATATAATCCCCTAAAGATACAATAATAGTGTAACAAATCGATTTTATTGTTTGTATTTCGAAGCGGAGGTAAAGGATGACGATCGGACCTACAGATGATAGCAATGCACTGTAAAGTCATCAGGCTAAGGTGACTAATTATATATCAAAGGATAGGTGGAAACCGTATGACTACAAACGCTTATATCAAAAGTTATCCAAGGCCGCAATTTGTCCGTAAAGAGTGGCTGGATTTGAATGGGGTGTGGGATTTCGCCTTCGACGACGGCAAAGTGGGTGAAAGCGAGCAATGGTATCATCATTTTCCGAAGGGAGCCAAAATCCTCGTACCTTTTACTTATGAAACCAAGGCAAGCGGGATCGGAGTCGAGACCTTCCATCCGGTGGTCTGGTACTGCAGGAGCGTGAAGGTCCCGCAGGAGGCAATAGCGAAAAGGACAATTCTACATTTTCAGGGTGTAGATTATAAAGCGAAATGCTGGGTGAACGGATTTATGGCTGGTGAGCATGAAGGAGGTTATGCTGCGTTTTCTTTCGACATCACACCCTATATCACTTACGACTCGGAGAATAGCATCGTGCTTAAAGTGGAGGAAAGTCAGAGCTGCACGCAGCCCCGGGGAAAGCAGCGTTGGGTGG
>NZ_WUDQ01000811.1:0-1265 GCF_009827695.1 Paenibacillus sp. OT2-17
TAGGTGTTGTCGGTTCGGGAGATTTGGAGATTATTGTAGAGCCTGTAAAAGGCCAGACCACCAACGTCAGCATTTTAACAGGCAGTGAAGGATTTGGACAAGTATGGGAGAATGTTCTGACCCGTTTTTTTAACCGTTATTCAATTACTGCTAATATTACAGTTCATGACTTCGGAGCTACTCCGGGTGTAGTAATGCTTAGATTTACGCAAGTGCTGGAGGTGCTGGATTATGCAGAATAGTTTTGTGGAGCTGAATGGACGCGAGAGAGCCAAAGCGCTGCTGGACAAAGGGACTTTCCGTGAGATACTTGGGCCGTTGGACAAAATCCAATCCCCTCACCTAGAGCCGCAAGGCATTGTTCCTCAGAGCGATGACGGGATCATTCTGGCTCTTGGCGAAATACACAAACAGAAGGTCTTGATCATTTCGATGGAAGGCGCTTGTCAAGGAGGGGGGATTGGAGAAGTCAGCGGGGCCAAAATTTCCGGAGCGCTCGAACTGGCACTGGAAGAGAATAAGAGAGGGAACAAACTATATCCCGTCATGATCTTCGATACAGGAGGGGTTCGGCTACAGGAAGCGAACTATGGGTTGTTGTCGATTTCGGAGGTTGCCACCCAGATCGTTGCCCTGCGTAAATACGTTTCTGTTATCGGATTGATCCCGGGCCGCGTAGGGGCATTTGGGGGAATGTCCATTACAGCAGAATTGTTTACCACTCTGATTGCTACGAAGAAAGCGCGCCTCGGTCTGAACGGGCCGGAGGTCATAGAGCAGGAAGCAGGGGTTATGGAGTTCGATGCAAGCGACAAAGCTTTAATTTGGAACACAATCGGAGCCAACCAGCGCTTCCAAACCGGATTGATTGACGAAATGGTGGAAGACACGACGGATGCAGTTGTCGAAGCGATTGATACTGCGCTCAAGGCACCGGCGAAGCCTGCTAAAACAGAGCAAATCGATTTCTATCTGACCCTGTTAAACACTCTTGATCCTACAGAAGCTTGGACACCTGAGCGCTATCGCGAATTTTACACGCAGATACAGCCTGTGCAGCAGCCTGTCCCGCTGGCAAAAGAGGGTGCGGCCGACATGTCGGATAGTAGAGGTTATCGCTGGTTCTCCCGCTTGACGGACATTGCTCACCCAATCAGCGATGTTCCTTCAGTGCT
Source organism: Paenibacillus sp. OT2-17 (assembly GCF_009827695.1). Classification (NCBI taxonomy): domain Bacteria; kingdom Bacillati; phylum Bacillota; class Bacilli; order Caryophanales; family Paenibacillaceae; genus Paenibacillus; species Paenibacillus sp. OT2-17. Next base: position 1,176 of record NZ_WUDQ01000811.1, read on the forward strand.
TGCGGCAGACGTGGATAAGCACGGACAACTGTGCAGATATATCGCCATTGTTCCGAATGCCTCCAACCGATTCCCGCGTGTCAGAAACGG
>NZ_WUDQ01000812.1:0-1265 GCF_009827695.1 Paenibacillus sp. OT2-17
TACATGTGACTTGGCACGATGGTTGCCAGATGGAAACATTGAATATTTGGGTAGGATTGGCCATCAGGTCAAAATCCGCGGGTATCGGATTGAGCTCGGTGAGATTGAAGCGCAAATTATTAAGGTGGACGGTGTTAAAGAATCTATTGTCATGGCTCGTGCAGATCAGCAGGGAGACTATCATTTGGCTGCTTACTACGTAGCTGAAAAAGAAATCAGCGGCAGTATGATGTTGAATTTGCTGAATGAAAAATTGCCGAACTATATGGTACCGTCGTATTTTATACAACTGCAGAACATGCCGCTGACACCGAACGGGAAAATTGATCGCAAGGCACTGCCGGCATTCGAGGAACATGCTGATTTGACTGCAGAATATGCAGCGCCGCGCACTGCCATGGAAGTGAAGTTAGCACAAATTTGGAGAGAGGTACTCGACATTCCGTCCGTCGGAATTCATCATAATTTCTTTGCCATTGGCGGACATTCACTTCGTGCGACAGCGTTGGCCGCAAAAATTCACAAAGAACTGAATATCGAGTTACCGTTGCGTTATGTATTTGACTTTCCAACAATTGAGCAAATGGCGCAGGCTGTTTATGAATTGTCTCCAAATCCATTTGCAGCGATTCCTGTTGCCGAATTGAGAGACAGTTATCCAGCATCTATAACTCAAAATAGACTATACGTTTTGAGCAGCATGAATAACTACAATATGTCTGCCATGCTTTTGATGGAAGGGGAACTGAATTTTTTAAGATTAGAAAGAGCGCTTAAGCAATTAGTTCAGCGTCATGATACATTGCGAACCTCTTTTGAATTCGTAGATGATAAACTGGTACAACGGATTCACGACCATGTCGATTTCACTTTGGAGGTTATGCAGGGACACGGCGAGAACGAAGCAAGAGCAATGATGAGACAATTTATCAGACCTTTTGATCTTGGGAAGGCACCGTTACTTCGAGCTGCTCTTTTGCAAGAATCTCCACAGCGTCATTGGTTTATGTTTGACATGCATCATGTGATTTCAGATGGTGTATCCATGAGTATATTGCTGAACGAGCTGCCCGCACTGTATGAAGAAAAAACGTTGCCCGCCTTGCGAATTCAATACAAGGATTATGCGGTATGGCAGCAAGGAGATATTGGTAGCTCATGGATGGAAAAACAAGAAGAATACTGGCTCAAGCAAATGAGCGGCGACATTCCGATTTTGGGTATTCCAGTCGACTTTGAAAGACCTGCAACACGTAGCACCTCGG
>NZ_WUDQ01000813.1:0-1263 GCF_009827695.1 Paenibacillus sp. OT2-17
GTAAATACAATAGCTAATACCATATTGATTACGTTCATTGAAATTTGCAAAAATAATGTAGCCTTCACACGGGACAATCCCATCAGCCAGCCGAGCAGCACATAGTTCACCAATGTTAGAGGGGCTCCCCAAATACGAATGTTAAAATAAATCGCTGCCTGCGCCGCCACATCCTGCGCCGGATGGATTAGCTGAAGAGAAGCCAGCAGAATTGGCTTTTGCAACACAATGAATACCGCACCAATGAGTAAAGCAATGGCCAGTGGGCGCATGAGAGCAGCTATGCCCTGGTCGTTATTTTGTGCCCCTGCGGCTTGTGCCGTGAAAGCTGATGTGCTGACTCGCAGAAAGCCAAACAACCAATATAAAGTATTAAAAATAAGAGTGCCCACCGCTACACCGCCTAAATACGCGGAATGGCTTAAATGACCGATTACAGCTGTATCCACCGCACCGAGCAGCGGGGTTGTAATCGTCGAAATAATTAAAGGGATAGCTAAAGCAAGATAGGCTCGGTGGGAAGGCAACATGTTGAAAAAACCTCCAGTAATGATTGTGTATAGGGATGGCGATCCGAATGAAATAATGCTTCTTTGGGAAAATGCTCAAGCACACTGCCTTCTTTCATGACCATGATTCGATCACTCATAAAGTGCACAGCCGCCAGATCATGTGAGATAAACAGATAAGCCAGTCCTAGCTCATCCTGCAAATCTTTGAGCAGATTCAAAATGGTGGCTTGTGTGGTCACATCCAGACTTGCTGTTGGCTCGTCCAATACGATAAAATCCGGCTCTGTGCTGATGGCACGTGCGATGGTTACACGCTGCTTTTCCCCACCGCTGAGCTGATGTGGAAACTTGTCCAGATAGCTGGCTGGAAGCTTTACCATCTCAAGCAAATGTTCTGCTGTATCCCGACGTTCTGAGGACTTACCCGCCATAAAGGAAGGAACATAGTACTTAAGCTGGTCCAGTGGCTCCAGCAGGGATTGCAGGATGGTTAGTCTGGGATTCAAAGCCGCGGATGGATGTTGAAATACTGCACCCAGCCTGCTACGAATCCGTTTTAATTCGCTCCGCTTTAGCCCACGGATAGACTGTCCATCCAGTCTAAGCTCACCTTGATCAAACGGGTCCAATGTCAAAATACAGCGAGCGAGTGTGCTTTTCCCACTGCCGCTTTCCCCGACGATACCCAGACATTCTCGGGGGGAGATCGACAGAGCAACATCTTGCAGCACCGTTTTACCTTCAGCGTAAG
>NZ_WUDQ01000814.1:0-1258 GCF_009827695.1 Paenibacillus sp. OT2-17
ACACGATTCCGGTGGCGGCGATGATTAAGTTCAACGATCTAATCGGCACATGGCAGCACAAGGTAAGTCGCTATATTGCGCTGACGGAGTTTGCACGGGACAAATTTGCCGAAAGCGGTATTCCGCTGGATCGTATCGCGGTAAAGCCGAATTTTATCCATCATAAAAAAGTGAAAACCCAGTATGACCCGAATGATCGTTATTTGTTGTTCGTGGGGCGGATTTCTGCTGAAAAAGGGGTTCGCAATCTGCTGCAAGCCTGGTCGCAGTTGGAAGATCGGGGGGGATTTAGACTGGTCATCATTGGGGATGGTCCGGAAAAGGCTGAATTGGCCGCTGCTTATCCGCAGGAAGATGTTCGGTTTCTCGGTAAGCAGGATGGAGACACGGTACTGGATTGCATGAGCCGAGCCATGTATGTCATGGTGCCTTCCATTTGGTATGAAGGATTTCCCATGACCATTGTAGAGTCTTTTTCTGTTGGAACCCCGGTATTATGCAGCCGGCTCGGCGCACTGGAGGAAGTCGTGGAGGACGGGGTGACGGGTTTCCATTTTCAACATGATGATTTGGAAAATATAAAGACTGTGATTCGCTGTGCAGTAGCCTATGAAAACTATGCAACTATGAGACAGAAGGTGTCGGAAAATTATGCTGCACGCTATACGGAAGAAGTGAATGTAAAGCAGCTGATGGCGATATATAGCGAGGCGATGGAGGAGCGTGATTATGAAACAGCTGCCCCAATATAGAGTCGGAAGGATTGCGGATGCAGATATTGCAGCACTTACGTTTCAGGAGACGGTACACATGCTGGAACAATGGGCAGTCGAACGAAAGGACGGCTATGTTTGTATTTGCAACACGCATTCCATTGTCACAGCCGGGAATCATTCCGGGTTCCACGAAGCGCTCACTCAAGCCGATTTGTGTACTCCGGACGGTATGCCGTTGGTATGGGCGCTTAAGCTGTACGGATTTGAGCGTCAGGATCGGGTAGATGGTCCCAGTCTGATGCTCAAGTTGTGCGAACGTGCGCCACAGACGAAGGTGAGTATATATTTTTACGGCAGTACGCCGGATACGCTGGATAGCTTAAAAGAAAGAGTAGAACAGGATTACCCCGGAATCCGCATCGCGGGCAGCTTTTCACCACCATTTCGTGAGCTTCACCCAGATGAGGAGGAGCGGATCATTGATGAAATCAATGCGTCCGGCGCGCATATCATATTCGTCAGCTTAGGCTGCCCGAAGCAGG
>NZ_WUDQ01000815.1:0-1253 GCF_009827695.1 Paenibacillus sp. OT2-17
CGTGAAGATAAGCTAAATTCAATTTAGCTAATTCTTTCGTCAAGTAACGGTAAAGATCTGGCCCTTGTTCACCATCTTGAATTCCGCCAAGAGGGGTTCCTGGAGAAATACGGAAACCAGTTCTCTCTGGTCCAATCTCGTCAACGACGGCTTTGGCTACTTCAATCGCAAACCGAGCACGATTTTCTATAGAACCACCCTACTCATCTCTCCGCGTGTTTGAATTTTCTCCAATAAATTGGTAATTAAATATCCATTTGCTCCATGAATTTCAACACCGTCAGCGCCTGCTGCAATAGCTGCAGCTGCAGCTTTTCGATAATCTTGAATGGTTGTTTGAATCTCTTCTTTACTCAGCTCACGTGGTACAGGGATATGCTGCATTCCTGTAGCCGTAAACGCTTCTACTCCTGGGGCAATTGCAGATGGTGCAACCGGCTGCCGATGATGTGGTGTATTATCAGGGTGCGATACACGACCGACATGCATTAATTGAATATAGATGTATCCGCCTGCTTCATGCACAGCACTTGTAACCTTTTTCCACCCTTCAATATGCTTTTCTGTATAGATCCCAGGTGTCTTTAAGTATCCTTGACCATCGTCTGATGGTTGTGCACCTTCCGTAATTAGAAGTCCCAAGGAGGCACGTTGAGCATAATAAAGTGCAGCCAACTCTCCAGGTGTACCATCTTCTTGTGCTCTACTGCGTGTCATTGGCGCCATCGTTAGTCAATGAGGCAATTCCATGTTTCCAATTTTTGTTTTACTCCATAATCTCGCCATCTTTATTCCTCCTATTTAAGTGAGATAAATTGAATTCTACATATTTACAAATAGATTTAAAATTATAAAATAACTGGATTAATTTTTCCTCTTTAAATTGAAGGTATAATTTCGATCTACAATTCTTACCACTTCGTTGCTATCATATAGGTTCACCATGAAACCTGCCATTTGCTTAGCAGTATGATATTTAGGCATGTTTGCTTCAAAATCAAAAGCTTCAGTATCTATTGATTTTTGTGCAAATTCTGACTCCGTAATAGCTGGTGTTAAGATTTTCGCCTTTAACTTCTGGCAACAATGATCAATTTTTTCCCCAAGCAGCAAACGCCAACGCAGTCTCATTACCGATTCCTGAATTTGCTCCAGTAATTACTCTAGACGACGTGCAAAAGGATATCCTCTATGCTCGATTTCTGGAAGAACTCAAGCGCAATATCGCCCCTGTGGTCAAAAATCGAACATTC
>NZ_WUDQ01000816.1:0-1252 GCF_009827695.1 Paenibacillus sp. OT2-17
GAAATGATGGGGAAGGCCAATCGCCACCAACCGAGTGCAATGAGCTGGCTGGCGATAGCGGGCATAGCCAAAGCGCCAATCCCAAAGAAGACTTCCAGACGGCTCATAGCCGCACCCGTTCCTTGAGTAATACCGCTGATAATAATAGTGCCAATGAGTGTTTCTATCATACCGAAGCCAAACCCGGCTGCTGCCCCGACGGCATATAGCCAACCCCAAGGCGGCAGCAATGAGTACAGCACTTCCGCCGCGCATAGCAGGAGCAGGGCGAATACCAGACTTCGGCGTTTGCCGAAACTCCGGGCAAGCCACGGCGACAGCAGGACTCCAGCCAGAAAACCGGAAAATTGAGCGAAGATTAGACTTCCGCCATCCGTATAGTTTCTACCGTAATGCTCTAACAACACAGGCAGTAGGGAGCCTACAACCACGTGTGCCAGGCCGATTAAAAAATAAGATAAGCTGCCGATCCATAGCAGTCGTTTCATGATGAACTCCTTTGATACCTAGATTTGACTCATGCGGCAAGCTAAACTGCATGAGTCAAATCTGAGTGATTATGATAGCTCCAGTACTTGAAAGCCGTAGCCTTCAATAGAAATTTCTCCTTCCAGGTATTTACCGCTGATCAGCTCATTCCCTTTCTGATCATCCAGATGATATTGCTGCGTCTGGGCGTTATGATTCAGAACGAATAGATATGATTTTCCATCTTTGGTCCGTACAGTGGCTTCTACACCCGCAGGAGCGCGCAGCAGGGATGGAATCCCTTTTTGCTCACAAATGTAGCCCAGCAGGCCATCAAGGAAAGCTTCTTCAGGGTCTGAAGCAACGTACCATGCCTCACCTTGACCGAAACGATTGCGTGTCAGCACTGGCATGCCCTGATAGAAATCATCGCCGTATTCGGCCAGCACCTCGGCGCCTTCGCTATGCAACAAGTCGCAGAGCAGACCGCATTTATATTCACCTTGTAATACGCCCACCTTTTCTTTCAATACAATGCGATTGTGTGATTCCGGCAGAAGGGCGTCAATTTCTTCCACCCAGATCCCGAGCAAGTTACGTAGTTTACCAGGATATCCTCCGGTTGTGACCAGATCGTTTTCATTTACAATGCCACTGAAAAAGGTCGTTACGAAGGTGCCGCCATGCTCTGTGAACTGTTCCAGCTTCTCGGCGGTACCCGGCTTGACCATGTATAGTACAGGCGCGATAATGAGATCATATTTCTGGAAATCTGCATCAACAG
>NZ_WUDQ01000817.1:0-1252 GCF_009827695.1 Paenibacillus sp. OT2-17
GGGAAAGGGCTGCACATTAGCCTATTCATCAGAAGTTGTGTGTTTTACAAGATATTCAGTCCAAGCACAAAACAAACTTTTTCATAGTCTATGAGTATCTGGTAGAGAGAGGAGGGGAAACCATGGGAACATTTATTGATGGGAGAACATCCCAAAACGCTTCGACAGCTAACTCTATTGCCATTCCGATCACTCTTTTAAATACGCCTCAATTGTTCGGGCAGATCGGATTAAACACACTGGGAGCTACAGGTACGCCACGGGTTCTGCTTAAAGGAACCATATCGCTTCAACTTCCGCTTGCTTTAGTCGGAATAACGATCACTATTGTAAGAGGTACCCTGGTAACTGACCCTGTTGTTTATTCGGCTACGTCTACTTTCAGTTTGAGTTTATTAGCTCCACAGGTTATTGCGTTCTCAGCCGATGACTTTAACCCGCCGATTACACCACAATTGGTTTATACAGCTTTTGTTTCTTCTAACCTGCTGGGTACAGTACGAGTAGGTCCAGAGAGCTTTGACGGAATTTTGGTTGCGGATTAATGTAGTAATTTTGATATGACGAAATATTGCTTCATAAAGCTTCGCAGTTGTAACTGCGAGGCTTTTTTGTGTACAAGTACAAGTTTCAGCTTAACGAATAAACTACTTTTCTTTTGCATAAGAATTACATAGGCATAACCCTGCAACAATGGGTAGAATTTTATGTATGCGCTTACAAAAAATAAAATATCCTTTGCTTCGTACAATTAAAAATTTGGAGGAGGAATGAAGAATGAAGTGGAAAAAAGGATTGACTGGTATGCTTTTAGTAGCTTTTTTATGTGGTGCACCAGGTGGGGGCATAGCTACGCCGGCACATGCATCCGCTGGCGAGTACAAGTTTGATTTTGGCGGAGGTACGGTCGAAACGGGTTATACCGGTGTGAGTGCTTCGCTGTCCTATGACTCAGCACGTGGGTATGGCTTTCGTACCCCTGAGAATATGCGTAATGTCAGCGCTTCGGGGACTGGAGTGGCAAGTGATGCGGTACGGTTCCTGGCTACAGGTACGAAAAGCGAGAATACTTTTGACGTTGATCTTCCTCCTGGTTTGTATGAGGTGTCGGTTACTTTAGGAGATACCTCTCGTTCGAGTATTGCGGCTGAAGGGGTGTATCAGGTCATTAATATGACAGGGAATGGGGCCAAGGATCGCTTTCAAATTCCAGTGACAGACGGGCAGCTAAATCTGCTAGTTACTGAAGGCA
>NZ_WUDQ01000818.1:0-1241 GCF_009827695.1 Paenibacillus sp. OT2-17
CCTGAGCAAATTCAGGAACGATATGGCCTGAAGCCGCTGCAAATTATTGATCTTAAGGGTCTGATGGGCGATACGTCGGACAATATTCCTGGTATTCCCGGCGTGGGAGAAAAAACAGCGCTCAAGCTGCTGCATCAATACGGTTCAGTCGAAGAAGTGCTGGCGCACACGAATGAGCTGAAGGGCAAAATGAAAGAACGTGTAGAGACACATGCTGACGATGCGCGAATGAGCAAAGATTTGGCGACCATTTATCGGGATGTAACGTTGGACAAGCAGCTGGAAGATGTGGCCTTCGGCGGGCTGCAAGCAGAAACGGCCGGGCCAGCTCTGGCGAAGCTGGAGTTCAAGTCCTTGCTGGAGCGTTTATCCTTTTCAGGTGAGGTTGGAAGTACTGGGGTAGACGTAGAGGAAGCCGCGGCTGACGTAACAGTGCTGGATGAGCAGCGGATTAGCGAATTGGTAGAAGTGTTAGATCGTGTGGATGTGCTGCATGTTGAGACGCATGGTGATAATCCGCATCATGCTGACATTGTAGGTCTGATATTTGCCGCAACGGGACAGCAATTTTTTATGACACTGGATGTACTGCAAAGCGATGCAGCTACACCTATTCGCGCATGGCTTGCTGACCCTGAACGCAAAAAACGCGGTCATGATCTGCATCGAACGGATTTGGCTTTACACTGGCATGGAATTGAGTTTGCAGGTGCCGAGTTTGATGTGCAACTGGCAGGGTACTTGCTGGACCCAACCGATGCAAACCAGACATTGAGCGGATTGGCAGCCAAATATGGCTTGTCTTCGATCCGTCCAGACGAAGAAGTGTTCGGCAAAGGAGCTAAATATAAAGTCCCTGACGTGGATGTACTGTCCGATCATGTGGCGCGTAAGGCAGCGGTGATTGAAGCTTTGGTGCCTGTGCAGCAGGCGGAGCTGGAAAAAACGGAAATGCACAAGCTGTTTCATGAGCTGGAGATGCCGTTGTCCCGCATTTTGGCGGATATGGAGAAGCAGGGCATCTTGGTGAACGTAGAAGAACTGCGCGCTTTGGGGAAAGAATTTGAAGCCCAGATTGCAACGTTGGTGGGTGAAATCTACAGCATTGCCGGAGTAGAGTTCAATCTAAATTCGCCCAAGCAGTTGGGTGAGATCTTGTTTGATAAACTGGGTTTGCCTGTCATTAAAAAGACGAAAACGGGGTACTCGACTGATGCGGAGGTTCTGGAAAAGCTGGCCCC
>NZ_WUDQ01000819.1:0-1239 GCF_009827695.1 Paenibacillus sp. OT2-17
TTTCTTCCAATTGCTAACGAAAGTATCGAAGTAATCCAGAGATTCTGCACCAGTCACGATTTTGATGAAAGATTCCTGCTCCATCTTGGTCAGATTAGCCCATGTCTGTTTCATGCTTGGTGTAGTGCCAGAGAAAGCGGGTGTCATCCAGACGAATTTGTTTTCCCGTGTCAGTTTGTCGATGAGTCCCACTCCGTTGATACGCGAGTGATATTTCGCCCAGGCTGTTACGTTATCCGTATCCATATCGCTCAAGTAGGTTTGGATACTTTCACTATTGTTCTTTGAGTCGGTTGTCCGGACCTGATCCAGACTAATCTCCCCTTTAATCCCGCGAACAACGTCAGAGTAATCATCCAGCAGCGAGGTAGCCGAGTTGACTTCAATATTAAAAGGTCTGGTAGAACCGTCTACGCCGTTCTCTTGATACTTGGCGGCTTCTGGCATAGATGTTTCCACATTTTTATCATTTGCCAGTTTATCGTAGAAAAGGTTTACTATTTTAACGGCAAGTTCCGGGTGTTCATATCCTTTTCTCACAACGATAAACTGATTGGCTGGATTGGCGTGTGCCACGTTTACCTTTCCGTCTGCATCCTCCAAAGTGTAAGCCATGAATTTCGCATTCTTATCCATCTGCTTCACGCTGCTCAGACCCCAGTCGGGAATATGCCATGGTCCAAAAGCAATACCGCTTTGGCCGTTGGTGTACAGTGCCGTAATATCATCAAATGTGCGTGTTCCAAATTGCGGGTCGATGATGCCTCTCTTGAACCAATCTGCCATGACGCCTAACATCTGCTTGGTTTCCTTTGTTGTCGAGCCATAAACAATGCTGCCATCCTTTCCCTTCATCCAGTATTGAGGGAATGCACCCTTGGTGGAGGCAACTCCCAGCATGGTATAGGCGGAACCATTATAGTCACTTGTATTCAGGGTGTTCACAAAGGGAATACCTACCGGTTTCCCGGATTGGCCAGGATCTCTTTTCAGGAATTCCTTGGCCGTTTTCTCCACATCATCCAGCTTGATGGCCCCGTCTCCGTCTGCGTCAAGTTGGATACCCAGTAAATCCAGCCAATCCTGACGAACCCAGACCATGGTTGGCGCGGAATCTAGGGAAGTAGCCGGAAGTCCCATTAAACGTCCATCTATCGTCGCATTATCTAATGCACGGCCCTCATAAGATTCGTAAATGTTCTTGATGTTATCTGTGGCATACTGCTTGTAAATTTCCGT
>NZ_WUDQ01000081.1:0-13351 GCF_009827695.1 Paenibacillus sp. OT2-17
GCCGTGGCTGACGATTTGTACATGTGCCAGTTGGCGAGCCGTTACGGCAAATTGGTTATCAATCCTGACTTAACCATCATTCATCATGAATCTCCAAGCTCGCGCGATAAGGCGGGCAAAGTAGCCAAGGCTACAGCAATTAACCACTATTATTTTCTTGCCTTGAAAAAGGCTGGAGTGATTCAGTATGGAGCCCTTTTATGGACCTTATCCTACTTGATGCTCAAAGAAACGCTGCGTCGCAATTTTAATGCCGCAGATGGATACAAGCAGGGGGTGTTGTTCATTCTGAACCCGCGCAAGCAAAAATATAACGAATATTTAGGCCCGGCGGTTCAGTAAACTGTTTTCTTTACACACTGACAGGATAAAGGGGGAGTATGATGTTAAGCTTGTCCATTGCTCTGTGCACCCGAAATCGGGTTGATGATCTGACCCGATGCATTAATTCAATTGCCATTGGGGGAGCACCGGAGGCATGTGAAACCGAGCTATGGATTATTGACGACGGAGAACTGCCAAAGCATGTGCTGGAACGTTATGAGCGTCAGTTGGGCAGAGCGGGAATTACCTACCGATATCATCGCAAGGAGCAGCCGGGATTATGGTTATCTCGTGTAAAGACAGCTGAACTTGCGCAGGGTGACATCATTTTGTTCCTTGACGATGACGTTGAGCTGCCGAGCAACTATTTGAATGAGTTGATGCGTACCTATGAGGCTTACCCGCAGGCCGCTGGTGTTGGCGGTATTGCACAGGGAATGAGTAACAGCTTCATGGGAACGATTCGATGCTTGCTGTCATTCCAGCAGTCTTTGTCCAAAGGGAGGTTGTCCCTCAGCGGTCAGTCCGGCTCGATGTATAACTGGCATAAGGCCAAGAAGACGTTTAGAACCCAGTTTTTCCATGGCTGTAATATGTCATTTCGCCGTGAGGCGATTCGTAGTCTGGAGCCGGTACCTTGGTTGCAAAGCTATAGCGTAGGCGAGGATTTATTACTTTCACGCATCGCAATGAAAAGTGGTCCGTTATACATTAATCCGGCGCTTACGCTGCTTCATCACGAATCGCCGTCCTCGCGCGACAATATGGAGCAGGTTACTTATATGCGGGTGATGAATCATATTCATCTCCTGCGTGAAGAGGGATCTGGGCCGATTGGTTATGCAGCACTATACTGGACGACGTTGTATCAGATTTTGAGAGAAAAGCCCAAGAAAAATCATACTGCCATTCAAGGCTATAGAAGAGCGTTGAAAGCAATCTTTTCAAGTCCAAAGGAGCCTGTTGGCGGGGGACAGTTGCCTGAACGCAATTCCAAAAAAACGGTAGGCTGATGGAGGTGCGTCAAAAGACGCAATGTGAGCATAGAGACGAGAGGCTTAATAAGGAACAGGAGTTGGACGTAACATGAGCACATGGACAGCAGCAAGGAAAGTATTCACGGGTGACAGTCTCGCCAAAACGATCATGCGCACGAGCTTTAACAATTTTTTTGTGCTAATCGTCACGACCCTGACTTCCATCCTGACCGCACGTATGCTCGGAGTAGAGGGGAAAGGAGAACTGGCGGCAGTTCTGTTCTGGCCTACGTTGATCGGCAGTGTGTTGAGCTTCGGATTACCAACGTCGTTAATTTATAACATCAAGAAGAAAACAGGCACGACGGAAGAACTGCTGGCGTTGTCGCTCTGGATTCAGTTGCCTGCCAGCTTGTTGGCGGGAGCGGTGGCCTGGATATGCATGCCGCTGTGGCTGAATGGTTATGGTGCGGATATCATCCAGCTGTCCCAGCTTTATTGTGCGGCAGCCATACCGCTGGCAGTGCTTACAGCGCTGACGACAGCATTGTCGCAAGGGCTGGATCGATTTAGCGTATATAACGGTCTGTTGTTTTACTACCCGTTACTGAATTTCATCGGTCTGGTGACACTGTGGCTGATGGGCCTGCTCAATGTGCAGCTGGCAGGAGCAGTGAATTTTGCCGCGAGTTTCCTTGCGCTAGTATGGGCGTTCCTCCGTTTGCGCAAGTATATGAATGTGCGTGCTTTCCGCCCATTTACCAGCCGCCAAGTGCTTCGTCCTTATTATAGCTATGGAGCGAGGGTTTACGGGATGGAGCTGATGGGGACGCTGTCCACACAAACGGACAAAATCGTTATTGTGGCGCTGCTATCACCCAAAGCGTTCGGTCTGTACTCTGTTGTCTACGCCTTGTCTCGTGTGTTCAATGTGGTGCAAAATGCCGTCACTAACGTTACTTTCCCTAAGGTGACGGGGATGGAGCACAGCAAGATTGTCGAAACAGTAGGTCGTGCTTTTCGCATCTCTATGGCTGCGATGCTAATCGTCATTGTGCCTGCTCTCTTCATTGGACGCTATATGCTGGGTTTGCTGTACGGCCCCGCTTTTCTGGAAGCATCGCTAACGTTCTACCTGCTGTCACTGGAATGTATCATTGGTGGCGGCTCATGGATTCTGGCTTCGGCCTTTAACGCGCTGGGACGTCCGGGACTGGTATTGTTCCGGCAAATTGTAGCCTATGCGATCACCGTCGGTCTATTTTTTATTTGTACACCGATCTTTGGTCTGGACGGCATTGCGATTGCTTTGCTTGTAGGCGCTTGTGTACGGTTGGCATTCTCACTGTTCTCGTTCCCCATGTTTTTCAATGTTCCGCTATCACGGATCATTTTTGATAAAAGTGATATTACATTTGTCATTCAGACTATACAAAAGAAGCGCAGGAAGGGAGAACTGAAAGATGCCGAATTTGCATCCCATGGCTAAACTGAAAAATAAGCTGAGCGTCATTCTCGACGTAGTCCCCCAAGGTTCGAATATCATTTATGTCGACTATCCCGTCTATAATAACGGTGGGGATGTACTCATCATGAAAGGCACCGAGGCGTTCTTCAAGGATAATGGCATCCGTGTCCGTGCCCGTTATAGCGCCATGGATATTCCCGATCAGCTTCAAATTCCGGGTGACTGGATTATCGTGTGCCACGGCGGCGGCAACTTCGGCGATCTCTATTCAAATCACCAAAATTTGCGGGAACGCATCGTTCGCGATTTCCCTGACCACCGAATTGTAATTATGCCGCAAACGATCCACTTTCAATCTGAACAGAAGGCTAATGAGGTCGCTGCCCTGTTTAATGCTCACCCGGATCTACATATGTTTGTGCGGGATACACGCTCTTATCAGTGGGCTAAGGACAAGCTGAACCAGTGCAGTATCACACTATGCCCTGATATGGCGCACCAGCTCTGGCCATTGAAGCCGACTACGGAAACAGTGAAGGATGTATTGTATTTCCTGCGGACTGATATTGAAACGGTGGGTGGACAAAAGAAGTTCGATGATGAGGCAGATGCCGCTCACCGGCTGGACTGGGATACTTTGTTCACTCCGCTGGAAGTGAAGGGAATTGTCTATTTCCAGAAGTTTTATCGACTGGATAAGAAAATCGGTGGACCGTTGCCTACACGTACGTTCTGGTACAAGTACACAGACCATCTCATGAACAAAGCGGTTACGCTGTTCAGCTCTTACCGCGAGGTTCGCACTTCACGGCTGCACGGTCACATTCTGGCCTGTCTGCTTGATATGCCGCACGTTGTCATTGACAATTCCTACGGCAAGAACTCGCAATATTATAATACTTGGACACAGCCGAATCCAAAGGCGCAGCTGTTTAGTGAAGCTCCAAGTGCGTTGGAGCAGCCATCTTAATAGTAAGAAAAGATACGTAGATTAATTTCAAAGGTATGATAACGGCAAAAAAATCTCCTGACCATTTCATTGGTTAAGGGGGTTTTTCGTTTAAGGATATATAGAGCATCAGTATAATTGTTAATTAGATAAACCATTAAGGCAATGAATATTTAATGGCTTAAATACCGCTTCATTTTGACAATCCATTTCATGAATAGATATAATTTATGGGATAAAACTTGTAGGAATATTGGGAACTCCCCTAACTTTTGCAGAATAACATGAAAGTATATTTATTTTAATGAATCGAGGCTGACGAATGAGTAATCAATCGATGGACATGCTTCTCACGAAGGATATCGTGCGTGAAGGGGAGTCTATTTTGCGTACGAAGGTGGATCCGGTATGCTTGCCACTGTCTGAAGAGGATCTTCAACAGATGCAATGGATGCTGGATTATCTGAAAAATAGCCAAAATGAAGAGCTGGCTACCCGCTATGAGCTGCGCCCGGGTGTGGGATTATCTGCGAACCAGATAGGTTTGAACAAAAGAATGTGCGCTATTTATTATGAAGATGGGGACAAAACGGTAGAGTATGCGTTGTTTAATCCGAAGCTGGTCAGCCACTCCACGTCCATGATTTATTTGGAACAAGGTGAGGGGTGCTTGTCTGTAGATCGGTACGTAGCCGGATATGTACCTCGTTATGAAAAAATTCGTATTAAGGCCAATTTGCCAGACGGAACACAGGAGCTATTGACTTTCAAAGGTTATGCAGCGATTGTAGTACAGCATGAAATGGACCATTTGGACGGTATTATGTTCTATGACCGTATCAATCCGGAAGATCCGCACAAGCTGCCGCAGGGAGTGCATATCGAACCTTTTGTACGTAAATAGCTCATGATCCGTAAAGTGTGGTGACTCCGTTCGCCACATTTTTTTAATTTTGCAAAAAAATATGGATATAGAGGTTACGAAGCTTTAAACTGGAAACATGTAGCTCGTGATAGAGGATGTGAAAATACACAAAAATGTAAGCGCTTATCTTATGGGAGGGATGACATGAATCGTGGAGTACGGCTTCTGATGAATAATATGCGTATGCGGAATAAGCTGCTGTTCTCCTATGTACTGATTGTCATGATCCCGGTGCTGGTGGTAGGCGGCTGCGTTACTTTTTATTTGCGAGAGCAGGCATTGAATAGTGCAATTGCCCAGACAGTAAACAATGTGGAAAAGATCAAGAGCCAGACGGCAAATTTACTGCGTGTGCCAACGGATATTTCAAATGGGCTCATGTTCGATAAGAGGCTGAGGGAGATGGCGAACAGACGGTATCCGGGTATGGTAGAGCTGATGAATGCGTATCATCAATACAAGGATTTTAATGAGTATACTCAGCAATATAGAGAGATTGCTACCATCCGGTTCTATTCGTACAATCCGACGCTTGTCAATAATCTGGAGTTTATTCCAGTGGACTCTAACATTGAGCGGCAGCAGTGGTTCCAAACGGCTTTGAAGGGGACGGCGATTAACTGGTTTTACATTCAGGATAAGGAAGATAACCCGGTTAATCGCCTGAGCCTGGTACGGCAAATTCCATTTCCCGAATACAATACCAAGGGAGTTCTGATGATATCGCTGAGTCAGACCGAGTTGAATCATATGCTGAGCAAGGAGCCCTTTGAAACATTGATTGCAGATCGTAATGGTATTGTGGTCGCAGCTACTCGTCCGCAGTCGGTGGGTCAGACGTTGGGAAATTTACATTTGGGCTTTGATGTCCAGCGTGCGGGTAAGGGAATATATGAAGCGAAAATCAACGGGAAGTCCTCCAACATCATCGTGGATGAGCTGCTGCCCGCCTCCAGTGTGAGCGGATTTACGATTATTTCAGTGTTTTCGACGGAGCATATTGTACAGGGAGCCAACCGAATTAGCTTGATTGGTGCTCTATGTGTTCTTGCGGTGCTGGTTATGGCACTGATTCTGATCACCATCATTTCCTGGCTGATTACCAAACGCCTACAGCGGTTGAGCTATGAGCTGGGTAAGGTAGCCGCGGGCGATTTTCATGTGGTATCGAGTGTGGAGGGAAGGGATGAGATCGGGGATTTATCCCGCCGTTTCAACTATATGGTGAACAGTATTCGCCAACTCATGGCGCAGGTCTATGAGACGAGTGAGCACAACAACAGGCTGGAATTGGCACAAAAGGATATCAAGCTAAAAATGATGGCTAGCCAAATTAATCCGCATTTTCTGTTTAATGCGTTAGAATCCATTCGAATGAAAGCACATCTGAATGGGGAAGCGGAAATTGCAACGACGGTGCGTTTGCTTGGCAGGCTGATGCGCCGGAATCTGGAGATTGGCAGTGGTAAAACGACGGTACTACAGGAGCTGGATATGGTGCGATCCTATTTGCAAATTCAGCAGTTCAGATTTGGAAATCGTTTGATCTATGAAGTGAATTTGGAAGAAAGCGCGACGGACCTGTCGATTCCTCCCTTAATCATACAACCGCTGGTGGAAAATGCAGTCATTCATGGTCTGGAAAATAAGGAAGAGCCAGTTACCGTGAAGGTAGATATTGCAATAGAACGAAGAGAGCTGAAAATCAAAGTGGAAGATGATGGGATCGGCATGGAAGCTGGGCAACTGACCCGTCTGCTAGCTCGGATCAGGGGGACGGATGAGCCAGAAGGGAGCAGTATTGGCCTGCGTAATGTACATCAACGTCTAACATTGATGTACGGCGAACGTTATGGACTGCATATTGAAAGCGCATTACAAGAAGGAACAACCGTATACTTTTCCATACCAAGGGGGGAAGAGTCGAATGTATAAAGCAATGATTGTAGATGATGAGCCTGCGATTCGTGAAGGATTGTCCTCCATTATTGACTGGGGGAATTGTGGCTTCCGTATTGTCGATACGGCAGGGAACGGACGCGAGGCTCTGGATAAGTTCGGAGAGCATCGACCGGAGCTGGTCATTGTAGATATTCGTATGCCCGGGATGAGTGGGCTGGAGGTCATACGAAGCATACGTGAAAAGAACGGAGAGCCGTTTCACTTTCTCATATTAAGCGGATATGCAGACTTTGATTATGCACGGCAAGCCATGGGCTTCGGGGTGGATGGCTACCTACTGAAGCCAGTTGATGAGGAAGAAATGACGACAGAGTTGAAACGGGTACGGCAAAACATTGAGGACGAGAAAGAAGATGGCAAATGGGGAAGTCCGCCTTCCCATGAGCGTAATTGGATCGAAGCACTATTGTTTCCGGTTCATCAAGAGCATGCTCGTAATGCTCTGGAAAGCAGCGATTCTCTGCACAAAGCATCCGAGCAAGCTGAACATCAAAGCGGTAACGGAAAACATGGACAACAGCCTGCGTTACCAGCGTTGGACTGGAGTAGCTATCAGGTTATTCTGCTGGATTTACGTATTCCTGACTGGGATCGGCAAGCTCGGCAGTCGGCAGCAAAGCAGCGGCTAACGGAATTGTGCCATGAGCAGGGCAGAGGTATCGTGTTTGAGGCTGGAATATATATGGGTCTTTTGCTTCCCGCCACGTTAAAAACGGAGAAAGATGCTGTTCAGTTACTGGCTGCTTGGCGACAGGAGCTAAAGCCGTGGGCTACGGAAATTTATGTGGCTGCCGGTGATTCTGTAGCCATTCTTAACGACATTCCCAGATCTTTTGAGCAGGCACTACGATTATTGGAGCGTACGTTTTTGTTCCGGGCAGAAAGAGTCATGCTTTCCGGAGACCTACACGAATTGGAGACAGTCGAGACTGAAAGGAGTGGAGCGTCTGATAGTGCCACAGATGATCCCATACGTTATGCAGAAAAGCTGTACTATGCGCTAGATATGGCTAATAGTGAAGCTGCAACCCGTGTCATTAAGGAAATGGAAGGGCAATTTCCACGGATTTATCGCACAGAATCTGCAATCAAGGCGGCGTTCGCCCAAACATTCACACTGGCGTTGAACAAGTATGCAGCCGGACAGGATCACAGCCGAACCGTGCTAGAGGAGCACTCCAGCTTTATAACCGATGTATATGCTTATTCCACATTGGGCGAGCTGGTGGATCACTCGCTGGAGCATGTGTTGCAATGGATTGGCCAGACTGATCCTAGTGGCAAGGACATCATCATGAAACAAATGATTGACTTTATACATAGTCATTATGATGAAAATTTGCGACTGGAGTTACTGGCAGATATGTTCAATTACAATAGTGGCTATTTGGGCAAACTGTTCAAAAGTCATACTGGCGAGGCCTTTAATGCCTACCTGGATAAGGTGAGGATTGAGCGAGCAAGAGAATTGCTTGCTCAAGGAATTAAGGTGCACCAGGTGGCGGAACGCGTAGGATATGCGAATGCAGATTATTTTCATAGTAAATTTAAAAAGTATGTTGGAATGTCACCTTCCTCCTACCGTAATCGGGTTCAAAAGAACGGAGGAACAGATGGCTGTTGATAGAATCCCTAGGTTTAACGCTATGAAGTCTCTCTTACAGATGTCGGAGGTACGACCTCCGAACGAAGAGAGGCTCTTTTTTTATGGCGGATAAATGGATAGATCAATCGAAAATGTCACATTTATTATGTAGTTTAGGGCGTTTTCATCAAATCGCCATCGTTATGACACAACTTTGACACGATGTTCACATTTTCGATTCTATTTCATTTAAATTTATTCTATATAATGGGGATAATCTGAAGCCGGATCATGACAGCCATGGTGAAGGTAGTTGAGTGAGTCATTTTTCTAAAAAATGACCGCTGCATATGTAAGAATGTGAATACTATCACAAGTGTAGAAGACTTCAGATTACAAGACACTATAAATCAATGTTAAGAGAAGTGCAGGGGGAGGGGCAACATCATGGACGTATTGGATTTGGCACGGTTGCAGTTTGCAACCACAACGATTCTTCACTTTGTTTATGTGCCGATCTCCATTGGATTGTCGTTGTTGGTGGCAATTATGGAGACTATGTATGTTATCAAAAAAAATGACTTGTACAAAAAAATGGCTCAATTCTGGGGAACGTTTCTGCTGATTAACTTTGCATTGGGCGTAGTCACCGGGATTTTGCAAGAATTCCAGTTCGGGATGAATTGGTCGGACTTTTCCCGTTTTGTCGGTGATGTATTCGGTACGCCGCTGGCGATTGAAGCGCTGCTTGCATTTTTCCTGGAATCGACCTTTATCGGATTATGGGTATTCGGTTGGGAAAGATTGTCCAAAACGGTCCATTTAATTTGTATGTGGTTGGTATCTATCGGTACGATGCTATCGGCATTGTGGATTCTAGCTGCTAATTCATTCATGCAGCGTCCAGTAGGATATGAGATTCAAAATGGACGTGCAGAAATGAGAGATTTTGCTGCACTGTTAACGAACGAACAACTGTTATGGGAATTCCCACATACATTGTTTGCTGCTTTTGCAACGGGGGCATTTCTTATCGCGGGTATCAGTGCATGGAAGCTGATGCACAAAAAGAATATGGACTTTTTTAAACCTTCTTTCAAATTGAGCGTTATTGTTGCCTTAATCAGTGCCATTGCTATTCCTTTGTTTGGTCATGGTCAGGCTCAATATTTAGTGAAAACACAACCGATGAAGATGGCTGCCAGTGAGGGCTTATGGGAGAACAGCGGTGACCCCGCTCCTTGGACAGTTATCGCGGGTATTGATCCTGAAAAGAAGGAAAATACCTTTGAAATTAAAGTTCCTTTTGCTCTGAGTTTTCTATCTTATAGTAAATTTTCCGGCTCTGTGCCTGGTATGAATGAGCTTCAAGCAGAATATGAAAAAACCTATGGTCCGGGCGATTATATCCCGCCAGTACGTACCACGTTCTGGAGCTTCCGTATTATGATTGCGGCGGGATGTGGCATGATTGCACTCGCTTTATACGGTGCTTACCTGACGTTCCGTAAAAAGCTGGAAGGTTCACATCGCTGGTTCTTCCGTCTTATGATATGGGGGATATCCCTTCCATTCATTGGGAATACTGCTGGTTGGATCATGACCGAAATAGGTCGCCAACCGTGGACTGTATTTGGTTTGCTTCAAACAAAAGATTCTGTTTCGCCTACGGTTGTGGCAGGAGAAGTGCTGTTCTCGTTCATCTCATTTACCACATTATATTTAATTTTAACAGGTGTGCTGGCATTTCTGTTTTACCGTACGGCTCGCAAAGGTCCAGATATCGAGCCACATCAGCAAACGGTAATTCATGATCCATTTGCCCAAGGGGGTGACAATAATGACGCTAAATGATTTATGGTTCTTATTGATCGCAGTGTTGTTTACCGGTTTCTTTTTTCTGGAGGGCTTTGATTTTGGCGTGGGGATGGCCACGGGATTGGTACCGCGCAATGACCAACAAAAACGTTTGATGATCAATACGATTGGTCCATTTTGGGATGCCAACGAAGTGTGGCTGATTACAGCAGCAGGTGCGATGTTTGCCGCTTTCCCGCATTTTTATGCAACTATGTTCAGCGGATATTATCTGGTATTTGTCTTTATTTTGCTAGGTTTGATCTTGCGTGGAGTTTCTTTTGAGTTCCGCGGCAAGGCTGAAGGGAAATGGTGGACAGGAACGTGGGATGCCTGCATTCTGATTGGTAGCTTTCTACCGCCGATGCTGTTCGGTATGGCTTTTGCGGCTTTGGTGAAAGGTGTACCTATTCAGCAAAACATGGATTTGAAAGCTGGATTTTCCGATGTGTTCAATGGATACACCGTATGGATTGGACTGACAGTGGTCGGAATGTGCCTAATGCATGGGCTGACGTTTATTTCCCTGCGGACGATTGGAGAAGTACGGGATCGTGCTCGCGTGATTGCGTCCAAATTTCTTCCGGTATTGGGCATTTTACTCGCTGGCATGGTGGTATGGACTTATTTTGCAACGGATTTATTTGCACGTCGCGGTCCCTTTATGTATGCTGCGGTAGCAGTGGGAATTGTCGCCTATGTGCTGACGTGGTACTTCCTGAAGCAGGGCCGCGAAGGATGGGCCTTCGGGATGACAGGGGCATTGATTTTGCTGACCTTCGTTTCGTTATTCGTTGGTTTGTTCCCAAGATTTATGGTGAGCTCGATTAACAGTGCTTTTGATTTGACGATTTATAATGCAAGTTCCAGTCATTACACACTGAAAGCCATGACGATTGTTGCAGCAACGCTTTTACCCTTTGTGCTGGCTTATCAGGCGTGGAGCTATTTTGTTTTCCATAAGCGTCTCAGTGAGAAGGATCATTTGGAATACTAATGGATAAGGCATGGTTTGAATTAAAGGGCATTCGGCCAGTAATGCTGCTACTGGCTGCCCTTTCCCTGCTCCAGGGGGCTGCTGTGATTGCACAAGCAGTCTTCTTGGCAAAGGCTGTTACGATTTTGTTTGATAAAAATCCGCTGGTGATGGCTTGGCCGTCACTGGCGTTGTTTTTCGCAGCTTTTGCAATGAGGCATACGATGATCTGGCTGCAACGCCGGACAGCCGGCCGTTTTGCCGAAGCTTCAGGCGCTTCCTTACGGGAGCGTCTGCTTGCACGTTTGTTCGAACGGGGGCCGGGTTTTGCAGCGCAGGAAGGCAGCGGCAAGTTGGTGACGCTAGCGCTGGACGGCATAGATCGTTTTCGCACGTATTTGGAACTGTCCATTCCTCGAATGATTGACATGATGGCTGTAACTATACTTGTGCTTGTGTATGTTTTCACATTGGATGTCATTTCAGGTGTGATTTTGACGACTACGATGCCGATACTGGTGGGCTTCTTTATTTTGCTCGGCTTGGCGGCGCGGAAGCAGGCAGACAAGCAGTGGCGTTCCTATCGTCTGTTATCTCACCATTTCACGGATTCGCTGCGTGGACTTCAGACACTAAGGTTTTTGGGGCGTAGCCAAGAGCATGGGGAATCGGTTGGGAAGGTCAGCGACCAATACCGCACGGCAACGATGCGAACGCTGCGGGTAGCGTTTCTTTCCTCATTTGCCCTCGATTTTTTTAGTATGCTATCGGTCGCTTTTGTCGCGGTAGGCTTGGGTTTGCGCCTGATTAGTGGCTCGGTAGGTTTGGAGGCAGCGCTTGCGGTGCTTATTCTGGCACCAGAATATTTTATGCCCATACGCCAGTTGGGATCAGACTATCATGCTTCACTGGATGGTAAGGAGGCTTGGGGAGCAATACGCTCCATTCTCAGTACAGAAGATAATGCGACCGAGCCGAATAAACAGGCAGCTAGCGATAAAGGATTGGACATCACGGGACTGGACATTCTCGAGCTATCTGATGTGTGCCTCCTGAATGAAGACGGTTCGGCTCGGCTTGAACATGTGTCTGCACATGTTGAACCGCACATGAACATGATCGGCATCGTTGGCGCTAGCGGTGCAGGTAAAACGACGCTGCTTAGTCTGCTTGGCGGCTTTGCTGATCCCACTTCGGGTGAGCTGCTCCTGAATGGATGCGGATTGGCTGGGGATGCCAAAGCTGAATGGCAACGGCATATTGCCTATATTCCACAGCACCCATACCTGTTTAGCGCTTCTCTGGCAGATAATATCCGCTTTTATGAACCCGAGGCATCCAACCAGCAGGTAGAATGGGCGATTGACGCGGTTGGACTGCGTGAACTGGTAGACGGTCTTCCGGGTGGATTGAATGAGCCCATTGGTGAAGCAGGTCGGACACTGAGCGGAGGGCAGGCACAGCGGATTGCGTTGGCGCGGGCATTGCTCAGTAATCGTCCGGTCGTTTTATTGGATGAGCCTACGGCCCATCTGGATATTGAGACAGAATGGGAGCTAAAACAGACGATTTTATCGGTTTTGAAACATAAGAGAATGTTTCTTGCCACCCATCGGCTTCATTGGATGTCAGATATGGACTGTGTCTGGATGATGGATCAAGGGCGTCTGGAAGAAGTAGGCTCTCATCAGCAATTGATTGCCCGTAAGGGGGCATATTACCGATTGCTGACGGGGATGTGGGAAGGAGGGAACGGACGATATGAGAGTAACGGACAATAGCAGTCAAGGCTGGTTTGTGACGTATCTGAGACAATATTTTTGGGCCTTTCTGATAGCTGCTCTTTTGGGCGCGCTGGCCATTGGATGTGCGGGCGCGTTGCTCTTTACGTCCGGTCATCTGATTACCCGTTCGGCCTTAAAACCGGAAAATATATTAATGGTGTACGTTCCAATTGTGCTTGTGCGAACATTTGGCTTTAGTAAAGCGGTTATTCAGTACCTGGAGCGCTTGGTAGGGCATGATGCCGCACTGCGTCTGGTGTCCCGTATGCGGGTACGCTTATATCGGGCAGTAGAACCGCAGGCGCTGATGATTCGCAGCAAATTCCGTACAGGGGATCTATTGGGATTGCTGTCAGAGGATATTGAGCAGCTTCAAAACATCTATCTGAAGCTAGTTCTGCCTGCGCTATCGGCTTTGCTGATTTATGCAGCAGGCATCTTGGCGCTCGGACGGATGGACGGAACCTTTGCCCTGCTCATGGCGCTATATGGCGGATTTTTGCTTTTTATTGCCCCAGCTATCTCACTATGGACCTCACTCGCC
>NZ_WUDQ01000820.1:0-1235 GCF_009827695.1 Paenibacillus sp. OT2-17
CGGCGCGAGCACCTCCCGGCGAAAGGCGGCCGAGAGCGGGGCCGAGCGCGCTTCAGGCAGCGAGGCAAAGCCCTCACCGGCCAGCTTATGCAGCAGGTACAGGGCGTGGTCCTCCGCCCAAAGCTGCAGCAGCCGAATGCCGGCGGCAGCGACGGGGCCAAGCTCTGCGGCAGCGGCCGTTTCACGGCTTTCGCTTTGGGAATCCGCGGCAGCCGAGTTCCCGGTGTCCACCGCAGCAGCCAAGCCGAAATGCCCGCCCGCTGCCTCCCCCAAAGCCGAAGAGCGCGGGGCCTCCAGCCATCCCCCGGCCCGCTCCAACGCGTCCCATAGCAGATCGTGGAGCAAATTGCCCTTATTGCTGTAATAATGGTATACCGTGCCATAGCCGAGTCCCGCCTGCACGGCCACATCGCGGATTTCCAGTAAAGGCCCTTTATTCAAAAACACATCGGCAGCGGCTTTCCGGATTTGCGCCAGACGCCGCAGCCGGATCTCTTCGTTTTGTTCCTTCGTGCGTGGAGACATCTCGTCCGTTCACCTCTTTTATTTTTGACCTGCTCTTATGTCAATATAAAACATTGGCTTGCGAATAACAAGAGTCAGGCAAACAAAAGTCCCGACAACACCTCATAAACGATATGAAGATCAGTTATATATCAGCTCAATTTTAATGGTTTGATTGTACTGATATCATGTAGCTGCTCCCAGGTGAGCAGAAGTTATGCTATACTTGCGATGTAAAAGGGGGTGCCTACTGATGGAGAATCTATTGGGATTGTCTGTGACTTCTTACACTCATGCAAAGCCAATTATTAGGAAAGCGTTACTTTGTATGGGGCGAAACAATTTTTAACGCTGAACAAGCTTTTTTAATATTTTTGGCTTTGCACCTTATTTTAAAGAATCAAAATAAGGGGCGAGCAAAATTGAAATATACGAATGCTACAAAAGTTTTACCTCAAAAACTAATTATGGAAATTCAAAAATATGTTCAAGGAGAGACTCTGTATATTCCAAAGCCAAAAACGGAATATATGGATTGGGGCAGTTTGAGTGGGGGGAGAAGGTTGCTTGAACAGCGAAATGCCGCAATCAGAAATGCTTTTCAAAATAGCAGTAGTATCGAGCAATTAGCTAAGGAGTTTTTCCTCTCTACCGAAACTATTAAGAAAATTGTTTATTCACATAAAAATACCTAGTTTGCAAAGTGGCGTGGTACTCTACCCGCATAAATG
>NZ_WUDQ01000821.1:0-1227 GCF_009827695.1 Paenibacillus sp. OT2-17
CTTACCGTCATACTGATAATACCGAAGAAGAAAAAGCCAAGCGTCGCATTAATAAGAAAGACGAACAAATCATGAAAAGCCCATGACATGCGCGAATAGATCGCCGCCGTAATAAAGTACGCGGCAGTCCAGCTAAGATACAGCACCAATAACACCAGCATGAGTCTCGCAAGGATATGGAGGAATCCCGGTTCCCGCTTCATTGCCTTACCTCCAGCCGATAACCCAATCCTCGGATCGTACTGATCCGGAAAGAGTGCCTTGCCTCCGGAAATCGTTCCCGAAGGCGCTTGATATGGACATCAACTGTTCTTTCGTCTCCCTCATAATCATAACCCCAGATCTGTTCGATCAACTGGTCGCGGGTAAAGGTTTTGCCAGGATAGCTGGCCAGCTTGAAGAGCAGCTCAAACTCCTTGAGCGGCAGGGTAATCTCCTTCTCTCCAGCCCGACACTCAAATGTATCGCTGCGCAGGACAAGATCTCCGACAGTCACTGATTTTGAAGCCATGATACGATAACGTTTTAATAAAGCCTTCACGCGTGCGACAAGCACCATGGGGTCGAATGGCTTAACAAGATAGTCGTCCGTTCCGAGCGCGAAGCCTTTCACGATCTGTGACGTCTCGCCTTTGGCTGTAAGCATAAGCAGCGGCAGGTCGGTCTGCTCTCGCAGCTTACGGCACAGCTCCCAACCATCCATTCCCGGCATCATGATATCAAGAACAAGCAAATCGACCTTGATTTGATCAAAAATGCGCATCGCGTCCAAACCATCCACCGCCTCGACTACCTCCAGACCTTCCATTCTCAAAAAGTGTCCGACCAGTTCACGAATATGCGGATCATCATCAACGACTAATACACACGTCATTTCAATCCCCCCTAACTAACTCTGCCTTAAATCTCTCGTCCTCGTCAAGAAGACCGCCATCTTATGCTTTACGCATATAAGCACGCACCGTAAGCGGCGCGAAGATCGCCACAATGACTGTAGCGCCAAGCAGTGAGATCGCCAGTTCCTCGCCAATCGTTCCCGTATTCGCAAGCTCCCTGACTGCGTTCACAAGATGTGAAATCGGGTTGACGTTTACAAACCACTGTAGCCAACCAGGCATTGTGTCCACAGGCACAAATGCATTGGAAACAAAAGTGAGCGGAAACAGAACAATCATGGAGATGCCTTGTACACTGGAAGCAGTGCGGGCAATCACGCCAAAGAAGGCG
>NZ_WUDQ01000822.1:0-1223 GCF_009827695.1 Paenibacillus sp. OT2-17
AGCAACTTTTGCAGGTGGCTGCTTCTGGTGCATGGTTTCCCCTTTTGAGGAATTACCCGGTATTTTGAAGGTTAGATCTGGATACACAGGGGGACATACCGAAAATCCTACCTATGAAGAGGTGTGTTCTGAAACAACGGGGCATGTGGAAGCCGTACAGATTACATTTGACCCACAAGTTTTCCCGTATGAAAAACTGTTGGAGCTATTCTGGCAGCAGATTGATCCGACGGATGAAGGTGGACAGTTCCACGATAGGGGTTCATCCTACCAAACGGCTATTTTCTATCATAATGAAGAGCAACGAATCAAGGCAGAAGCGTCTAAAGAAGCTTTGGCTCAAAGTGGCCGCTTCGACAAGCCCATTGCTACACCGATCCTGCCTGCGGCCACTTTTTATGAAGCAGAAGAATATCATCAGGACTATCATAAGAAGAACCCCGCTCATTACAAGCGCTACCGCAAAGGTTCGGGACGTGAAGATTTTATCGAGCAAAATTGGTCCGGCAAGATTGATAAATCCGATCTTAAAGATCGGCTGACGCCTATTCAATACGAAGTAACACAAAAAAACGCGACCGAGCGCCCTTTTCAAAATGAGTTTTGGGATCATGAGGGTGAAGGCATTTACGTGGATATCGTATCAGGAGAGCCTTTGTTCAGTTCATTGGACAAATATGACGCAGGTTGCGGTTGGCCCAGCTTTACCCGTCCGTTGCGCAGCTACAATGTCAAAGAAAAAACTGATCTCAGCCATTTTATGATCCGTACCGAGGTGCGAAGTCGTGAAGCTGACTCCCATTTAGGGCACGTATTCGATGATGGTCCTGGTCCAGATGGTTTGCGTTATTGCATAAATTCCGCCGCGCTCCGCTTTGTGCCTCAAGAAGACTTGGAACGTGAAGGATACGGAGCATATAAGTCATTATTTGAACAGTAAATAGCCGTGGAATCATTGGGGCTGACCCGCGATCTATCTTTAATAGATGATCACGGGCCAGCCTTTTTTGGGATGTGGCAGCACATCATTACGTAAGCTAGCCATTTAACTCATTACCCATCCAAGCCAAATGGCTAGCGGTACTAGCAATAGCTGGGCTAATAAAGTACCTGCCAAGCGCGAGATGATCATCCAGCCGTACATGCTGTTCATCCGAGTTAAGGGTAGCTCCCCTCGTAGCGTTTTCTCCGACAGAACCGCCAATCTTGGATCAATTAACAAG
>NZ_WUDQ01000823.1:0-1221 GCF_009827695.1 Paenibacillus sp. OT2-17
CTTCAAAGGCATATGATCGATTTTTCGAGACAGCTCTGTCCGCATCTTCTTTGTAAGACGCTGTGAGACGGTTGCTGTAATGAAGCCCTGGAAATAGTTAAAGATAAGACCAAATCCATATAAAAGCGCCAATACAAGAACAATCTTCTGAACAGCACTTACATCAATCCCGGTTACGATTCCTTCCTGAATCAGGTTGGCAATATCACTGAGCTTATCCGGGCCAATCACGTTGAGGGTGGAGCCGACCAGGGCCAGTACCATAGCTAGTACAATCATAGGCACATAGGCCTTGCTGTAGGATACAAGCTGGCTGATGGTCTTTTTAAAATTATTCGCTTTTTCACCAGCACCCTTGCCCCCCGCAGGGCCTTTACCCATGGGACCTCCCTGATTCATTTTCATTTGCTGGCTGTCGACGGTGTGTTCATTCTTATCCATGTATGAGTTCCTCCTTCGAAAGCTGCGAAAATGCGATCTCCTGATAGGTGCTGCAGTTCGTCATCAGCTCTTCATGCGTGCCGCTCCCTACAATCTCTCCCTGGTCCAGCACGATAATCCGATCAGCGTCTTTGATCGTACCTATGCGCTGACCAACGATAAGTGTCGTAGCGTCGCCGGTTTCTTTTTTGAGAGCGGAGCGCAGAATCCGGTCTGTTCTGTAGTCTAGTGCCGAGAAGGAATCATCGAAAATATAAATTTCAGGCTGACGGTAGATGGCACGCGCAATGGACAGCCGTTGCTTTTGACCACCGGACACGTTCGCTCCACCTTGCGAAATTCTACCCTGATATTGACCATCCATTTTTTCGACAAACTCCGTTCCTTGAGCAATACCAACGGCTTCTTTGACAAGTTTCTCCGAAGCTCCTGCTCTTCCGTTATCACCGTACGAAACGTTGGATATCACCGTACCGTTGAACAGTACAGCTCTCTGAGGAACATACCCGATTTTGTTATGGAGTGCCTGCTGATTATAGTTCCTGACATTCGCACCGTCCACGAGTACCTCTCCCTCGGTCACATCATAGAAACGGGGAATCAGATTGATCACGCTGGTTTTGCCACTGCCTGTAGCGCCAATAAAGGCAACCGTCTCGCCTCGTTTCGCCGTGAAGCTGATGTTGCGAAGCACGGCCTCCTCCGCGTCCGGATATTTGAAGCTGACATTACGGAATTCCACTTGCCCCATAACGCTCTCTTCTCCAGTCGTCTCATGCC
>NZ_WUDQ01000824.1:0-1220 GCF_009827695.1 Paenibacillus sp. OT2-17
TAGTGGGTGATATTATGTTTAAAATTGGATGAGAAGTTTACATAGGTGTTATTGCGATTTTATGCAGATGTCTAGGATAACGCGCATTCAAAGGAGGAAAAGTGATGAACTATGATTGCATTATTGTTGGTGGGGGAATTGCCGGATTGCAAGCAGCGATTCAATTGGGGAGATACAGCAGTCATCGAGTTCTAGTGATAGATTCGGGCTATGGTCGATCTACGCTGTGCCACCAGTATCATAATATTTTGGGCTTTCCTGACGGAATTTCTGGTGAAGAGCTGCGACGGCTTGGACGTAGTGAAGCCACGAAACTAGGTACTGAATTTGTTGAAGGGAAGGCGGTAAAAGCCACCAAAAGAGATGAGCTTTTTGACATTCAAGTGGAGGCAGGATCCGTCTATTCGTCAAAAACGCTGCTGTTGGCGACAGGGCTAACGGACCGTTTTCCAAAGCTGGATGGGTTACAAGCCTGCTTGGGCAACAGTGTATATGTATGCCCGGATTGTGACGGTTATGAGGTTCAGGATCGCAGTACGGTCGTTATGGGGGCAGGCAAAGCAGGAGCTTCCATGGCTCTGATTTTATCAGCGCGCACCGATCAACTTGTTTATGTCAATCATGAGCGTTCAGAGGTGCCGGACGAGCTGATCGTAAAGCTGCGGGAAAAAGGGATTGGCTATAAGGAAGCAGCCATTTCAGAGATTATAACCGGAGAACGGGGCTGTTTTGAAGGAGTGCGGCTGGCTGATGGACATGTGGTTCGAGCAGAGCGGGGCTTTTTAGCCTTTGGCAGCAATCACGTTCATTCAGAGCTGGCGGAGCAACTGGGTGTACATCTGCTGCATAATAAGCATATTGAAACTCATCCTCGCAGCAAAATGACAAATGTGGAAAATGTATGGGTAGCCGGGGACTTAGGAGCTCATGCCGAGCAAGCGACTGTGGCGATGGGAGAAGGAGCTATGTCAGCGATTTGGATACACAAGGTATTAACTGGTATGAAAACAAAAGTACCGCAGCTCTGAGAGCTGCGGTTTAGTACGATGGGCGTGTACTCGTTGGGAGTTGAAGTTCGAAGCGTTTTAATTGATCGCTCATGCTGTACTTACGTAAAATTTCCGTCTGTTTATTGCCGATAAGATCAAAATGCGGATAGGGCTGACGCTGATGAATATATTGGGGGTTCAATCCGTTATGGTTGCACCATAAGCGCAGCT
>NZ_WUDQ01000825.1:0-1220 GCF_009827695.1 Paenibacillus sp. OT2-17
TTAAAAGAAATAAATTACTGGACCAATTTGGAAAAAACTGAAACAATACCGCTTCCAAAAGACCGAGAGATTGAAGAAAGAAGGTATATGAATAACAATAGCGTCAAGATCGAGCTGAGTATTGAAGAGACTGAGAAGATGCTAAAGCGGGTAAACCATGCTTATAACACAGAAGTAAACGACATATTGCTTACCGCCTTGGGATTAGCAGTGAGGGAATGGACCGGAAATGATAAGGTTCTGATCAGTCTGGAGGGGCACGGCAGGGAGGAAATCATTAAAGACATTGACATAAGCAGGACCGTGGGATGGTTCACCACCCAGTATCCCGTGGTGTTAGATGTCAGCGGACAACTCGATATTTCCCGCATGATCAAATCGGTAAAAGAAAACATCAGGCAGATACCTAACAAAGGGATAGGTTACGGCATACTAAAATATCTTACCTTGCCGGAAAACAAAGCCGATTTAAACTTTAATCTAAACCCTGAAATAAGCTTCAATTACCTCGGTCAATTCAACCAGGATAATGTAGACAATTTATTTGGAGTGTCTGATATTCCTGCCGGAGAGTCTACAGGACCAAACTATAAAAGTGAGTATTGTATTGATATTAACGGCGGAACTGTAGAAGGCGGGAAGCTGGAATTAAACTTTAGCTACAACCAGGGCGAGTATGAGAAGAGTACTATTGAAGGGGTAGCGGTGAGTTTTAAAAAGCATTTAGTAAACATAATAACCCATTGTGCAGAAATGGACTATTCAGAAGCTACACTCAGTGATTTTACAGTAGACGATCTGAATATGGATGAGTTTGAAGGAGGAGTACTTATGAGTGATTTGAAGAAACAAAACATAAAAGATATGTACCGGCTCACTCCTATGCAGCAAGGGATATTGTACCACTATATGATGGATAAAAATTCAGACGCCTACTTTGAGCAGATATCACTTTCTATAAAAGGCATCCTGGACATTGATTGTGTTGAAAAGAGCGTTAATATCATTATTGAAAAGTATGACGCTTTGAGAACAATTTTTTTGTATGAAAATGTAGCCAAGCCCTTACAAGTAGTCATGAAGGAAAGAAAGCTGTCTGTCAGCTATGAGGATATTACCTCCCTTGCCGAAGAACTAAGGGATAGGTATATAGAAGAATACAGGGTTAAAGACAGAAAAAAGGGCTTTGACTTATCAAGGGATATTTTAACAAGATTAAG
>NZ_WUDQ01000826.1:0-1214 GCF_009827695.1 Paenibacillus sp. OT2-17
TGTTGCTGCTGGATGAGCCTTTTGCGGCTATTGATGCCAAGATTCGTCAGGAGCTGCGTACCTGGCTGCGAGAGTTGATTGAGCGGGTGGGCATTACTTCAATTTTTGTCACCCATGATCAGGATGAGGCGATTGAAGTAGCGGATGAAATTATGGTGATTAATCAGGGACGACTGGAGCAGAAGGGAACGCCTTGGGATATTTATAAAAAACCGGGTACCCCGTTCGTGGCTTCCTTTATTGGGGAATCTACAGTGATTGAACAGGCAGGCAGTCTTAGAGGCTTCGAAGAAGCTGCTGGAGTGGGAACACGTGCCTTGATCCGTCCGGAGTATATTGATGTCGGGCCAAGCGAGGAATTTACGCTTCTGTCGGCGACCGAGGAAGGCATAGTGAAGCATTTGCATTTTCGTGGAAGTGAGTGGATGGTTGAAGTACAGGTCGGGGATCATCGTCTCATGACATACCGCTCACTGGAGAAGTCTACGCTGGAACCTGGTCAGCAGGTGCGAGTGTTGGTGCATCGAGCCTATCTCTATAATGACCAGTCCAGCTGGATGGTGGAAAACCGCCTGAAGGAAGATCCAATGCCTATCATCATCTAAAAATAAATACGATCACGCATGAGGGGATGTCTAGCCGGATTTCACGGCTTTGGGCATGCTCCTTTTGGCGTTGGACGCTGGAAGGATTTACGCAGATGATTTACGTAGAATCCGTCTGTTCGTTATAATAGTAGTAAAAAGACCCATATAGATAGGAGTTAAACCATGAATCGGCTTATTTTTCTTGGCACGGGGGATGCAATGGGGGTTCCGCGTGTATATTGTGATTGTCTCGTATGCACAGAAGCTCGCACGACAGGGGCGAATGTAAGATTGAGATCGTCTGTGCTGATCGAAAGCGAGACGGAGGACTTTATGATTGATTGTGGCCCGGACTGGCGCAGACAGCTAGAATTGCGCGGTCTGCGTTTTATCCCTACGATCCTTGTGACACATGCACATTTTGACCATATTGGAGGATTACCAGAATGGGCAGATGCCTGTCGCTGGACTGGGAACAGAGGTCGCTTGTACGCGCCACAGGAAGTGATTGACACGATCTTGCGTCAATTTTCCTGGCTCTCTGGAAACTTGGATCTTATTCCAGTAGACCAGGGAGCCCAACTTGGCGGATGGAATATCCGGGGATGGCGTGTGAATCACGGGAAG
>NZ_WUDQ01000827.1:0-1209 GCF_009827695.1 Paenibacillus sp. OT2-17
ATTGTTAATTTTCGATATGCGCCAACTGGATTATCTGAGCAAGAATTAGATTCACTCAATAAAAGGATCTCCCAAGAAATGATGACAAACGGATACGCCTCTGTGCTTACGACACAACTTAATGGAAAAACTGTTCTCCGAATCTGTGCAATTCACCCAGACACTACTGAACATGAGATAAGGAATACAATTCAGCTTTTATCGAATATAGCACGCTCATTGAATGAGACAAAAGCCTTTTTGTGATGAAAAATTGTGAAATGAAATGCTACACTTTCTGTAAATG
This sequence comes from Paenibacillus sp. OT2-17, assembly GCF_009827695.1. Classification (NCBI taxonomy): domain Bacteria; kingdom Bacillati; phylum Bacillota; class Bacilli; order Caryophanales; family Paenibacillaceae; genus Paenibacillus; species Paenibacillus sp. OT2-17. The sequence goes on from NZ_WUDQ01000827.1 coordinate 287, forward strand.
AATAAAAATGCTCAACATCACACAAATAAAAGGGGCTCGCGGCCCCTCTTTACTGTTTCTCCCTACCTCTTCCAAATTAATGTCCTTGTTCAGTAAAAATGAACAGCACTCAATCCTAAAACGTTTTTTTGGAATGCAGGAACATATTCAAATTCCCCTCTAGCCCTCGTGCATCAATGCCTCTCATCTCGATATATCACTACCACGCACTCCACATGTGTCGAGACGATGGAAGGGATATAGTTTTTAAAATTGTACTTATTTTTATCAAACAAAGGATGTTTTTAGTTAAGTTAATTTGTCTCTGATTCTACTCCTTTTATCTCACTTAAAGCTTTGTTTAAATCATCTTCAAATTCATAAATAGATTGATAACGAAGTACTCGTGATTTCATAGCTTTTATAACAACACTCTGACATACAACTCGAACATAATATATTTTTTTAGGTAATTTACCGCTCAAAACATAATACAACAAAGCTCCAAGTGAATAAATGTCGGATAAGTTAGTAGAATCAGCTAGATTTTTAAGTTGCTCTGGGTCAGTGAACGCTTCTTGCCCATAACCCTTTCTTGATAGGCCTGTATGAAATGAGTGTGATTCAGAGTCCTTTGCAAGTCCGAAATCAGCCACCTTAACTAAAAGTCCATTAATCGTTTCGAATAGTAATATATTATTCGGAGATAAATCCCGATGAAACTTATTACGGTCGTGTAAATACTTGACGCCAGACAGAATTTGTGTAAAAATCTCAATCCTTTGCTTTTCCGAAGCATTACGGTTTTTTTTCACCCATTCATCTAGAGAAAAGCTAGCTAGTGGCATCGTAAACCAGGAAGGCGAACTGTCGAGTTGAAACTTCTCCACTTCTATAATGTTTTCATGTTGTAGTTTTTCACTTAAAACTTTAACTTCTCTCTT
>NZ_WUDQ01000828.1:0-1202 GCF_009827695.1 Paenibacillus sp. OT2-17
TGGGAAGAATCTCTGCTCTGCCCTCCTGTTTTCCGCTCACCGACGAATGTTTCCGCAGACTGGTCTACGGCACTGCTTCGCTGACGCATGTTTTCCGTCTCCAACGCGGCCTTTTGTCCAAGCAATGCCTGATCATTCATCGGCCGCTGCTGGGACTCACTTTGGTATTTTCCTGCTTCGCTGGTGCGAGGTACGGCGATTTGCAATTCAACAGCCTTCAAGCTCATTGGACCACACCCTTTCCGATTGGGCATCCGTTCTGTCTTCCAAGGAATACAATGTTGAATGTTGTTTTTCAGTGTGCCGAATTACACGTAGGAGGACATGCTGATGTCTCCTTCGTGATAATAAAACGCCATTCTTTCCACTGAATCTTTAATGAATTTTGTATATCTGCCGATAACTATTTTAGAGCCACCGTAAATTACATTTTTCACTTCTACCCGTGCGCGGCTTGTATCCTCTAATGTTCGTTCAATTTCAAGCATTCTGGACTTGGTTTCCAAAAGCTCCTGTTCATTAGACTTTTTAGTAGATGTCAGCTTGATTCGCATAGCCATTCTTTCAGGTGCAAGCTGTCCGGCGGCGGCAAGCTGATCCAATATGGTAAGAGCCTTATTCGTTTTATCCTGACTGTCTGTCTGCTGCTTCAAACGTGCGCGGAGTTCTGTCAGTTCATCGCGCAGTTCGGGAAGCACACCAACTTCGATAACAGTAGCTGTGGACATCGTATTACCGATGGTACGAGCCACTACCTTTTTACCAGCTTGTACACTGCCACCTACGATAAGCCCTTTGGTCCCCTCACAGAGTACATTTACACTCGCTTTAATCTGGGAATGCATGATGCTCTGGGATACAAGTATATCGCCTCCGGCAATCACGTTACCATCTTGTATGAATGAGCATTTGACATTTTGTGCAGCTTTCACGAACCCCTTATGGTATCCGATAATACCGCCACTGATTTCCACTGAACCTTCCGCCTCAATTTCAGCGCCTTCCACACCACCGATGACACGAATGTCGCCAGCCGCCCGAACACGAAAACCAGTCAAGACATTCCCACGAATGACGACGGTTCCAACAAAATCAATGTTACCGACACTATAATCGACGTCCCCGTTCACTTCATATACAGGGAATACATTAAGTTTGCCCTTTTCAGTCGTAGTCACCAGTCCGTCAATAGCCGCATACAT
>NZ_WUDQ01000829.1:0-1196 GCF_009827695.1 Paenibacillus sp. OT2-17
CGATCGACTGGGAATCCAGCATGTTGTGAAACAGCATGCCTTTTTGCATCGGCGTCATGGGGTATATATTCTCAAGCTCTCCGTCAGGCTGAATCTGCTCCACCATCTGATCCAGTTCTTCAAGGCTTAAGTCCGAAAGCAGCACATCACTTGGTGTCAATTCGGAGTGCTCCCGAGATGCACAATGCTGAATCACTTCCAGCACGTTCTGCTTGAATTGCTCTGCTAGTTGCTCAGCAGCATTTTGTTGGAGTGCCTTAATGTTGTATTGAATACTTAGTTCCAGCATGCCATCTGTAACGAGTCCTCCCACGTCCATAACACAGGACATTTGGGTCAATTCATGAGTATTAGCTCCGCTGGAATATGGAGAAAAATGCATGCCGCTATGCTGCAGTGTCTGATCAAATTCGCCCAAATAATTAAAGCTGATCTGTGGCTCGGCGTATGTTGCCCCAGACGGTCCATTCTGGCTGAGATATCTCCAGATGCCATACCCAGTTCCTTTATGTGGAATGCTGCGCAGCATCTCCTTCATCCGTTTGATGTGCCCGGAGATATCATCTTCCCGGTTAATCCGCAGCAGTACCGGGTATTGACTCGTAAACCAGCCAATCGTCCGTGATATATCCGTATCCTTTATGATTTCTTCCCGGCCATGGCCTTCGAGAAGAATCGCAACCTTTTCACTGCCAGTCCAAGCGCTTAGCGTCTTGCCGAGTGCCGTCAACAACAAATCATTCACTTCTGTGTTGTACGCGCGGTGGGCTTGCTTCAGTAGTTGATCAGTCTCTTCCTTCGTAAGCCTCACATTTACGATACCCATGTCTTGCTGCGTAAACTTATCGCTATGCTCTTGGGACACTGGAAGTTGGGGCGACTCGGATGCCGCCAGTTCATTCAATTGCTCCCAGTATACGTGCTCACTTTCCATCTCAAGGCTGTCGGCATAGGCTGACAACCGCTCCGACCAGACCCGGAAGGAGTCTGTTTTCGTCGGGAGCTGTATGGTTTCTCCACGTACAGCCTGCTCATAGGCATTCGACAAATCCTCCAACAGTATCCGCCACGATACGCCGTCTACCACCATATGATGAATAGCCAGTAGCAGATGGTCCCCATCAGCGCAGTGGAACAGGCCCACTTTCAGCAGAGGTCCTTCATCCAGTCGGATGTTACTCTGAATAGTGCTGGCC
>NZ_WUDQ01000082.1:0-13005 GCF_009827695.1 Paenibacillus sp. OT2-17
GCCACAATGAAACAGACGGCGACGTGGAGATGAAGCACTTTTCCATTGAGCGTGATCAGCAATATCTCATTCCTTTTATTCGGGAAGCGTTACAACTCAATCCGAACCTGAAGTTGTTCGCTTCACCCTGGAGCCCGCCGACATGGATGAAATCACCGAAAGCCTACAATTACGGCACTCTGCGCTGGGAAAAGGATATTTTGAAAGCGTATGCATTGTACTTTGTCAAATTTGTTCAGGCTTACCGCGAGGCAGGTATTACGATCCATCAGATTCATGTTCAAAATGAAGTCATTGCCGATCAGAAGTTCCCTTCCTGTGTATGGACCGGGGAGCAGCTGCGTGAATTTATTCGCGACTATTTGGGTCCTGCTTTTGAGGAACACGGACTGGATACGGAAATTTGGCTGGGGACCATTAACGCTCCCGATCCGTGGGAGGAATTAATGAAGAAGACTTCTACCGGATTCGATGAGTATGCCCATACCGTATTGAGTGACCCCGAGGCCTACAAATATATTAAAGGCGTAGGCTACCAGTGGGCAGGCAAAAATGCCATTCAGCGCACCGTTGCCAGTTATCCTGAGCTTCGTTACATGCAAACAGAAAATGAATGCGGCAACGGAGAAAACTCATGGGACTACGCCAAATATGTATATAATCTGTACCAGCACTACTTCAGCAATGGTGTGAATGCTTATATTTACTGGAATATGGTTTTAGAACCGAAAGGCAAGAGCACATGGGGCTGGGAGCAAAATTCGATGATTACCGTTGATCCCGCGGATCGAAAACCTGTCCTGAACCCGGAATATTACGTTATGAAGCATTTTTCTCATTTTGTATTACCAGGTGCCCGACGCATCGGACTTCGTGGATCATGGACTGGAAATGCAGTTGCTTTTAAAAATACAGACGGGCAAAGGGTGGTAGTCATCGCCAATCCCTTCAAGGAATCGCGTGTGCTGAATCTGTCTCTCGGTGAAACAACACACCGCTTGGAGCTGGAGCCGGAGTCCTTTAATACTATCGTGATTCCTTCTTAACGCCACAGATTTGTGGGCTCTTCCAGTCTTGCACACATCATTAGGTATCCCTGTCCGGTCTATAAGTGTCCAAGCATATGTATAGTTTCCAAAATGGATGTATATCCTTTTGCGTATAGTAACTATAAATAGTATACTTGGAATAACTATGGACAGGAGGTCGATGAATATCACTACTGTAAAAGACCGGATTGATTTGAAGCTGATTAATTGTGATAAGGAATTGACTCTAGCGGTCATCGGTGGAAAATGGAAGCTGATTATTTTGTGGCATCTTGGTATGGAAGGCACCAAGCGGTTTGGTGAATTGAAGAAGCTGATCCCCCATATTACGCAAAAAATGCTGACCAACCAATTGCGCGAGCTGGAGGAAGATAAACTCATTCTTCGTAAAGTCTATCCCGTCGTCCCTCCACATGTGGAATATTCACTGACGGAGCATGGCGAAAGCCTGATTCCGGTACTGAGAGCAATGTACGATTGGGGATCAAACTATCGCGAGAACGTGATTTGGAAAGAAGAAGAAGCGATTCAGGACGTCACACCCGTGTGACCAGCAAAACAAGCATTTTGCAAAATGCTGAACTATATTTTTGTAGAGACGACCCTGGGGAGATCTGGGGTTGTTTTTTTTGTGATATAAAGACGTTCCCCAAGATAATAAAAGAAATGGATGCAAGTATCCGTTTCCATTGGCATTAAAGCTCGTTTTCCGCTACATATCCTCATTTTACACTTGTATTCGTGATTTACATTACATCCGCTGTGACGTATGATTCTTCCATCCCTATTTACAGTGAATCCGAGAAGGAGGCCGTTCTAGCATGAGCATGACGCTTGCCCAGCCCACAACATCCCAAGCGACCCAATTAAGCATTGGTTCCATGGAAATGATTCAATACGACTATCGTCAATTTCCTGACTCAAAACCTTATCAACACCATTGCTGTGGCTTGCTTACTATGTCGTGTAACGGCGCTCAAGGTCTGGCGGAATATGAGCTGCCTGAAATTAAAGCTGCCTTTGACCTCGTCCGCTGGGCTTCCGTGTTTACCTCGCTCAAGGGTCTGTCCTTAACCGAGGCTGAGCAATATATTCAGCACCATGCTGATCACTGGGGGCCTGATAAAACAGAGCTAGCTCTATCTGCCTTATCCGATCTGAGTACCCATGCGAACCTGCACATTCTCTCCCCATCAGCGACCATACTCCCCCCTCGGATTAGTCGTTCATATCTTATCGAGCATGGCCTGGTCTACTATTCATTCTAAATATCGTTCACAACTCCATTGTCAATCCACTTTTCAGTTCACGTAAAAAAGCCTGAGACTGTTTATCACAGGCCAGGCTTTTACACTTTCAGCACAGAGTTGATTACACTTGCAGTTTACCTGCACGAATATCGTCTGTCATTCCTGCATAAGGTGCTTGGGAAATTAATTGTTCGTTGTTCACACCCGCATTTTCGATGAATGTAATATCTGCAAACTCAGGAACCACATACTTCGGATACGTTTCATACTTTTCGCGCGATTCCTCCATCAGCGGAATAAAATCGTTTTGATAGCGCACAGTGATTTCCGGATGCTCATGAACCCATTTAGGGAAGAAAATAATGCCGTGCATACGTTTTTCCTCAGGCATAAAGTTCAGAGACACGTCAGTGCCTGTCGGTTCGGTCCACGATACTTTATACACATTTTCCACCAGCTTCACCAGATTGACCTTCTGATCACGTACCCAGCGGCCGCCTACCATACCACTATGAATGCGATAATCGATCGTATCTTCATTTTTAATATATATTTCGTACTCCCAACCATTCTCATAGGTGTAGATCATGTGGCTGCCGATAAACTTGTCCATCTTGCATCCTTCTTTCCTAAATTATAAGTTTTTATGAATTGAATAGGAGACCAAAAATAAAAATATTCAATTCAAAACATGTAATGTTAAACATGTTGTTAAGTACATATAAATTGTAGCACTATGGTATACTAGTGTCAAATAATGTTTGACAAGGAGAACTACGTTGAAACGCACATTAAAATACGCCATTTTGGGCCTGGTTCATAAAGAGGAAATGAGTGGCTACGATATTACGAGTCAATTCAAGAAGGAAATCGGACAATTTTGGAGCGCCAAACACAGTCAGATTTATCCTGAGTTAAAAAGGCTGACCGAAGAGGAGCTTATTGAATATCGCACCTCCATTACTGGAGCCAAGCTGGAAAAGAAGCTGTACTGCATCACCCCCAAAGGAACCCAAGAGCTGACCGAATGGCTGTTGAGCGCCAAAGAGTTACCGGAAACGGAAAAGGATGAGTTTATGCTCATGCTGTATTTCTCAGCAGCCATCCCCAAGGAAGAGAACAAGCGATTGTTCGAGGACCAGATAACCAAACGTAAAGAGAAGCTGGAGTATCTGTACGAAAGTAAAAAATCCCTCCAACAGCTGGACGAGAACCTTCAAGCCCCCGGTTCTAATCAATTTGGGCATTATCTGGTGCTGAGCCGTGCCATTAATCGGGAAGAAAGCTATATTACGTGGCTGGAAGAAACACTGTCCCTGTTTGAATAGCCTAAAAAACCTTCAACGCCACGTAGATTCGTGGTATTGATGGTTTTTCTAAATAGGTGCAAACTAGTCTGCCGTCGTAATCGAAGAGCCGTAATCTTCAATATGGATATCTGTGCTAAAACGTACAGGAATGGTACTAAAAGTGGTATCCCAATCCTCTTTAACCTTACGCCAAACTTTAGGATGCTGAATCCTCAAGGCTTCTCCGAAACCTCCGACATCAGCCTTCAGCTTTTGCATTTTAGCTAGGGTTTGTTCAGCTAATGAATTCACTTTCTCCTGAAAGATACTTTCTTCTTGTCCAAGCACATTGTTGTTGCGTAAATTTTCATTCTTTATATGCACCTCCGAAACGCGTCCCTCTGAGGTCATTTTCACTTGGAAGGAAATGTCGTCCCCCTGAACAATGGCCTTGATCCTGCTTTTCACCGCTTTGATCTCATAGGCTATATTTTTACCGGTCTGGGGATCGCTACTTTTCAGCACGCCTCCAGCCAATTGGCCTTTGATCCACATAAGACCCTCGACCTCCGACTCATTCAGATAACCACCGTAGGTTTGTGTCTTTCCCTTGATGATTCCCGCACCTGCGAGCTTGATTTCATTCTCCGCCGTAATGACATTAGGTAATATAAAGCTTCTTTCACCCTTCATGGGTCCGATCACTTTAGCCAAAGCCATGGGCTTTATCAACCGCGCGTTCCGTTTACGGTTTTGGAATATATCCTTTAAAATATAAGCAGGAATCTGACCAGGAATTTTCTCCTGAAGCGCATTTCCCGCCTTGTCTGTACTAATCAGTAGCTGTACGCTGGGCCGAATGTCATTATCCCCTAAGAAAAAGTCCAGCAGCTCATACAACGGAATCTTGCGAAGCAGACTGGAGCTGATAATAATCGTTTTCAGATGTTGCCCGATGGGAGGCCGATTGGTCCTTAATGAAATTTCTCTTAGCATTTCAAAAACGGAATCTCCCGTTTCCGTAATATTAAAAAATTTTTTAGCTTGTGGGGAGGAGCTATTGGAGCCTCCGCTTTCCTCAGGGATGACAAATTGAAAGGTTCCGGTGATTAACTCTTTTTTTGGATAATCTCCTCCTTTCTGAATAATTTGCTCTTCTTGCGAAGATTCTGCCTCTACATCCATAGCAATGCCTGTCATCAGATTTAGATCCTCCACCGGCGAGCTGCTCCAGCAACCTGACAGTGTACTGCATATCAGGAGAGCCACTATCCCGAGTAATGCTGACCGTGCCCTCATCATGACCGCACCTTCCTCCAGCGAGAAATAAGCAGAAGTGGCAGTGGAAGCAGAGCGAATAAAACGAAAGCTCCATTCCCCAGGATCGTTCCAAAAGAAAATAACTCATTCAGATTTTTGGGAATTTGGGATAGGAAGTAGATGATCGGAAGCAAAATGAACAGCATCTTGGAATAAGAGCTATTCAAAATTTGAGAAACTCCGAGCGAAGCGCAATAAAAAGCAATGCTGAATGTAGCAAAAATTTGCATGATCCAAATGGTCAACAATAAGGATTCGAACCGTTCCAATAACAGATACTCCACTTCAAAGCTGCGGGCCAAATCTAAAAATGGCCAGGTTCTGCTCAAGACTCCTTCCAACGAAAAAGCGCCAATGCACAGGATCAGCGTAGCTGTATAAAAAGCGACCGCGATCCCAATCGCCAGTCCGATTGCCTTGGTTGCTTTCTCCGGTTTTTCCATCCGACAAAAAATAATCAGCAAGGACTCTGTCCCCGTTAATGTCAGGAATGTAGTCTTGAGCGTTCTAACTACTGGCATCACACCCTCCGACAAGACAGGACGCAAATTATTCAATTCGAAAATATTTAAACTCAGCAAGCATATCAACAAAAAGATAGCCGCCGTAATCGGGAATATCAATTGACATATTTTCCCTAACGAACCCACTCCTCCCATACATAGGTACAGTGAGAGCCACATAAAAGGTGCTGAAATCGCCCACGCCGGAGTGCCTTCAAGCAGAAAGAACGACGTTACTTCCTCCACAGATCGGATTTCAAATGCGGCTATACAAACAAAATAAATAACAATCAGCATACCAATCCCTTTGCCAATGACTTTGCCTGTTATCCGCTGAACATACTGATAAAAGGTGCTTTCTGGAAACCGTGAACTTAGTTTGATCATAATCCATCCAACCAGGAAAGTGCCCGCCCCTGCTAAAATGACAGACATCCACACGTCCGGTGTTTTTGCAACTTCAACCGCTACTCGGGGGAGGGTAAGCAACCCAGCAGCCAGCATAAAGCAAACCACAATTGCCGTTGTCTGTAACGTTGTAATTTTATCCGCTTTTTTCCCACGGGCCATCTTGCTCCCTCCTGTGTTGTTAAACTCATCCTTGTCGCTTAGGGTCTTTATGCTTCAATAGAATGGGTCTATTTTTCATAAATTGCAACGGTGCTCGTATGAAGTAATCTTTCCAGTCCTTCAACGAACGGGGGACCGTTAGACTAAAGAACGGAACACCGAAGCTGTGTAGCTTCACCATATGAATACTCAGCAGCAGGAAAAACATAATAACGCCATACAACCCGAAGGTGGCCGCCGTGAACATGGCTCCAAAGCGCATGACACGCATGGAAATTCCAGCGCTGTATACAGGGGAGGAAAAGGAAGAAATCGCCGTGACTGCTACCACAATAACGAGGATCGGACTTACAATCCCGGCGTCAACAGCGGCCTGTCCAATAATCAAACCGCCGACGATACCCATCGCTGGACCGATGGGTTTGGGGAGCCGAAGTCCTGCCTCGCGTAAAATTTCGATGGAAATTTCCATAATCAGGGCCTCAATCAGCGTCGAAAATGGAACCCCCTGTCTCGCACTGATAATGGAAATGACCAGCTTGGTTGGAATCAATCCGGGATGAAACGAAATAAAGGAGATATAAAGCGCCGGGGCGAACAGCGATATGAAAGTTGCCATAAAACGAAGGAATCGAATAAGCGAACCTGGTATCCATCGTTCATAATAATCTTCGGGGGACTGGAGCATCATCCCATACGTTACAGGCATAAGAAGCGCAAAAGGTGTACCGTCCAGCAGAATCGCCACACGTCCCTCCAGTAATGCAGCCATGACCCGATCCGGTCTCTCTGTATTTTGAATTTGCAGAAAGGGACTAAGAAAATTATCCTCAATAAGCTGCTCCACATAGCCCGATTCCAGTACCTCATCCATATCAATGGTTTGAACCCGCCGCTTCACCTCATCTACAAGCTCCGGGTCGGCAATGTCTCTGAAGTACACTACCATCAGCTGTTTTTCCACTCTTTTGCCGACTTTGAAGGACGACATGGCTAGTTCCGTACTTTCTCCATGTCTGCGCAGCATCGCTGTATTATCACTGAGCGTCTCTGTAAATCCGACTCGTGGTCCCCGTAGCACCGATTCCGATATGGGGTCTTCCACCCCTCGTGTATTCCCTCTGGGTGTACCCAACACAAAAGCGCCTGGTATGCCCTGAATCATGAGTATGACAGAACCGAACAGCACCTTTTGCAAGGAGAACTGCACCTCTAACGTATACTCTGTTTCCGATACCAGCATGACCTGACGAATAAACATATTCCGAAGCTCCTCTCCTCTCGGAAGATCCTCCCCCCCTTGCCCGGAACTCCCCCAATCCATCAGTGGCTTTAAAATGTTCTGATCCATGCCAACCTTATCTGTTAAGCCATCCACAAAAAAAAGCGTGCCTACAGCGTTCAGTTTTTCCAGAAAAATAGATCGTTCGTTCACGTCTGACATATCCATGACGGCTTGTCTGACTTTTTCTACATTGGCTTCATAATCTTCGGTAAAGGTCCCCTTTATCTTCTCAGCCTCACTTACAGACGGATTACGATCTGCCTGCTGCGAGCGGTCTTCTTCTAAAAGCTTTAATCGTTCCATACGTCTGCTCTCTCGACCATCCATCGCTTTAATTTGTCGTACCATCAGAAAAATGATCAAAGGTATGATGAACAAAAAGACAGCTTCTATCCATACGTTCCATTTGGGTATATGAGTCCCGATGACCTGCCACACGTTCTTTCCTCCTTCACTTCCATAGGATTTGTATATAGATTTACCTGGATTAGAAAAAAGATGCATCGGCAATGGAATAAATTTCTTTGCTCGCAAAAGGAATAAAAAGGTGAATTTGATAGATGAACTGTAGTGTCAAAAGTGGAATTCCATGATAATATCTATTCATTCTATGACTAATGTCACAAATTTGTTGAATTCGTGGGCCATTATTCGAAACTAAAAAGGAGTTGTAGGTATGAAGAATCATTTTTGGAAGAAAGCCGCTGTGTTGAGTTTGTTAGCGGTCATTTTGTTAGGGGGAACGGCGATCAGTCCCCAGCAGGCTCAAGCATCGCCCGAACCTTATCTTGGGGAAATTACGATGTATCCTTACATGTTCGCTCCCCAGGGCTGGCCAAAATGCGAGGGTCAACTCTTGAGCATTAATCAGAATGCTGCATTGTTCAGCCTGCTGGGCACTAATTTTGGCGGTGATGGAATGAACACATTTGCATTGCCTGACTTACGCGGAGCTTCCCCGTTGCCAAATGTAAACTACTACATCGCTACCGAGGGGTCATACCCGTCCCGCCCATAATATGAATACGCTCAATAGTGTGCTATTTAATAAAGAAGAGGTGATAGCGTGCTCGAAGGCAATAACTTCACACGCAATAAATTAAAACCCTACCGTGTGTTGGTTCCACTCATGCCATTGATCGGCGGTGCGTTCCTGCTCATAGGGACGAATGAAGCCCATGCTGCCGGTTGGGAAAATGTGGTGTTGCACAAGCCAGCAAGCTCAAGCGGTTACACCCAGCCCTATGATCCCTCCAAGACTGTGGATGGGTCAATCGAACCGACAAGCCGCTGGTATCAAGCCAGCAATGGTGAAAAATGGATCCAGGTAGATCTGAGAGACTGGTATATCGTAGATCGATACGTTGTTACAGGTATGGGTGTCCATTATGGGTGGAACGATCAACGTGATCCATACAGTTTCCGATTGCAGACGAGCAACAATGGAAGTAATTGGGTGACTGTTGATACCGTTCAGAATAATGGAAGCTCTAATGTTGAAAAGAGCATTGCTCCTGTAACTACACGATACTTGCGATTAACTATTGATCAAGGAAATGCAAGAAACAATCAATGGGCTTCCATCATGGAATTCGCAGCTTATGGGGAACGATTGCCCATTCCACAGGCCCCGGGTCATTTTACAGGTACTAAAAATGGAAGTACTGTGGAATTAAGCTGGGATGCCGTTCCTTATGCAACCTCATATAAAGTCATTCGAGATAGTGTAACGCTCTATACAGGTAGCCTAACCCAATTTATAGACACTTCAGCATTGCCGCCAGGTGAAGCCCTTTACACTGTTCAGGCTGTAAATGCTAAGGGGGAGAGCACTCCCTCAGAGGTTAAAGTGATCATACTTACCGATGCTGAAAGAGTTGCACAGGCAAAAGCCGCTCTTGCTTTAGGCTTCGCATCTGGTGATACAGCTGATTCCGTATCCCAAAAGCTGACACTACCACTCGCTGGATTGAATGATACGACGGTGAGCTGGAGTTCGGATACTCCTGACGTCATTACGAACGAGGGGGCTGTCACACGCCCGCCGTACGATCTGGGTGACCGAAAAGTAAAACTGACAGCTACGATTGCGAAGGGAAGCGCCTCGGATACTCAAACTTTCGAAGTTACCGTACCGAAGATAACTGCACAAGATACTTTGGATCAAGCAGCAGACACCCTCTCGCTTGGCAATTTGTCTGCGGTAACAGAAAATATTTCTCTCCCTTTATCCGGTTATGGTGGAGCGCAGATCGAATGGTCCTCAGCCAAACCACTAATTATTGCAGCAGATGGAACACTCACCAGACCCTCTTATAATAGTGGAGATACAGATGTTACCCTAACGGCTACCCTGCAACTTGCAGGCTTAACGAAAACAAAGAATTTTACAGCGCATGTACTCAGTCTGCCCATGAGCGATACAGAAGCCGTTGACGCAGCATACAGGGCGCTTGAGTTGCCAATGACTACAGTAACCGGAGACGTATATTTGCCAAAAGACGCTCTGCATGGTGTTCAGGTGTCATGGTCATCGAATCAGCCCCAGTTCTTGGATCATACTGGGCATGTAACATTCCCAAGCTATGTGCAGGGCGATCAGACCATCACGCTGGAAGCAGTTGTGTCACGAGGCGGGGTTGAGCTACGAAAAACATTCAGCCTGCTCGTGCCTGCACTGCCCGTAAGCGCTGATGAAGCCGTAAATCTGGCAGCCAATACACTGAATTTAGATTATCCGCAAGGGATTAAGGATTCCATTGCTCTGCCTCGTACAGGAGCATTTGACACCCAGATTGACTGGTCTTCGGATCAACCAGATATTCTCAGCAACAGCGGTCAGGTGAATCGGCCTAAATATACAGACGGTGATGTGAATGTACAGTTAATTGCCATTATTTCTAAAGGTGCAGCTTCTGTACAAAGAACATTCACGATCACAGTGCTGAAGGCATTACCGAATACACCTTACGTACGATTGAACGGCAGCAATCCGATTGTTCTGGAAACCGGCGATAGCTTCACTGATCCAGGAGCCAACGTACTGGACAGCGTATACGGCAATATCCTGATCCCTGAGCTTTCAGGTAGCGGGAATGTCGATACAAATGTACCTGGCGTATACGTATTGAACTATGCTTATAGCGACAATGGGGGCTGGACGGCAGAACCGGCAGAACGCCGTATAAACGTGCTGCCTCGTGCTGTTACAGCTTCAGCAGGCAATGAGGATATAGCCTCAGTGATCGTTACAGGCGCGTTGCCGAACGCAAGGCTTGAGCTGTACAATGCCCAGCAGGAGCTTATAGCGGAAGGAATTGCTTCGGGAGAGGGAAGATATACATTTACACCTGTTCCTGAAGGAGCCAGCTACTATGTGCTGCAGAACGTAAATGGCATGAAGAGCGCTCCGTCAGGGCTAGTGTATCCGCAAGGGTTAACCGCGCAGCGCGTTGCGGAATCCATCACAAGCATAGCAGCTCCTACAACAAGTGATACACTGCTTAGGTTGCCTGTTGTACCTGGTGGTTTCCGTGTGACCATCAGCAGCAGTAGCCAGCCAGACATCGTGCGTACAGACGGAACTATTATTCAAGCAGATACTCCTTCCGTTGTAACTATCATGCTGGATGTTATGAGGGTAAGCGATGGTTCTCATGCTTTGACGCAAGCCATAGAAGTCACCGTCCCTGCCAAGGTAATTGCGAACACAGGCAAATCTAACAAAGATAAGAATGAGGATCTATCTGCTTTCGTACCACAGATCGGATTTTCCGAACAAGGGAAAGAGTTTTCCCTCTTTGTTCCTTCGCCGGCATTCCTGGATGAGCAGATACAGCAAGCACTTCGCGAAGGCAAAGCGTACGCAGACATTCGTTTGGAGCAGGAGAAGCAACTGAGTCGTGTTATCCTTTCTCATTCTTTACTGAATACATGGGATAAGATTGGTGCATCGGTAATATCCCGATATGGAACACTGTTGATATCCAGTGACACCTTAACCAGCATGGCCTCAGGCCAGCAGGACGTTACATTGTCATTCCAGCAGGCAGATGTACAACGTGCACAGCAGATCCGTGACTGGGCCGAGCAACAATCCAGCCTGACGCTGATGGGTCCGGTTACAGACATCAAAGCCAATGTGACTGGAACCTCGTCGATCATTCTACCGCTGGATAACGAATCCTTAAGTGAGTTACACAATACAGAGCCCCAGTTCTCCATTCTTGTTATTCACGAGAATGGTGAGCGTGAGATTTTAAAAGGGACTGCTGTAATGGATTCAAAAGGGATGTTGTCGGGTGTGAGTCTGAATACGACCGGGTTAGGTACCTTTGTCGTCGCCACAGACGCAAAGACTCAAACCAATAATGCCAGTGTGCAAAATGACCCAAGCAATTCGTCAGATCCACAAGTGCTAGCTCAGGTATGGCCGGATGTACAAGGCCATTGGGCAGCGAAGTCCCTGCAATCTCTTGCAGACAAAGGCTGGATACAAGGCTATAAAGACGGAAACATACGCCCTGAGCGCGCTGTAAGCCGTGCAGAATTTGTAGCCATACTGACCAGAGCATTGGGAACTGCTGGAGATGAGAGCCCTTCTACCTCATTTACAGATATGCAGGGACACTGGGCTGGATCAGCCGTGGATTCTGCTCATCGTCAGGGATGGATTCAAGGGCTAGCCGCTCAAACTTTCGGACCTGATGAGAGTCTTACCCGTGAGCAGGCGATGGTGATCCTGTCACACGCGATGCAGAATCAGATATCCATTTCCAGCACTACTGCACTGCAATCCTACAAGGATGAGCAGCAGATTTCAGCATGGGCCTCCGCAGCATTTCAAAATGCAGTATCCTCCGGTTGGATCAGCGGTTATCCAGATGGAACACTCAAGCCAAAAGCAGCCATCAGCAGAGGTGAGATGGCTGAACTGCTGGTACGTATTCTTAAATAAGACTTTTCAAGCTTCATACATCAGATGAGTATAAGCAAATACAATGCGGCCTCCAAGCTTTTCGGGGGCCGTATTTTTTTATGTATATTTTATGTACAAGCCTCCAACAATCATTTTTGCTTGTTTATTCACCCTTTTCGCTTCAGTAAATATATTATGAATATCTGCGAAGCGGGGCGATGAACCACCTATCACCTCTACAGTAGGAAGAATGATAAGGAGGAGATATTTGAGCATGAAACATAAAAAACCGTTCAGGTTCAGTGGTGCTTCAAAAAAAGACGAAGACTGTAAACCAACAAGAGTAAATAAAAGTATCGAAGCTCTTCTCAGACTGATTAATGAATTGACCGCGATCATCCCCGTCGTATTCGCAAACCCCTCTGCGGCTAATGTATCTTCCTTGCAACAGATTTTAAGACGTTTGTTGTCTCTGGCGAAAAGCTTAAGACTTAGAGGCGGGGTTAAGGCAGACTTGCTGGCAGCGCTGGAGCTTGCTATTGTTGCGTTAGAAGCTACACCTTTCTCTCCGATCGGCGTAGGTACTGCACTGCAACAATTGCTGGATGCCCTATTGTCCATCGTTTTACAAGAATCCCTTGATCCTGCTCTTAAAGACAGCTTAATCAGCGCGATCAGAATCGCTGGAACGACGGTTAGCAACGTATTAGGTGAAACATACTTGTCAGGGGAGTCCGGTGCACAAGGACCTCCTGGACCTGCGGGTCCAGGCGCACCGCCGGGTCCCACAGGTCCAGGAGGTCCTTGTGCACCGGACTCCC
>NZ_WUDQ01000830.1:0-1190 GCF_009827695.1 Paenibacillus sp. OT2-17
GGGATGCTGTGTGTGTCCTGTGTACTCCTGACGGTAGGGACGTGGGTGTTGGGCATGCTACTCGGCTTCGGGGGAGAGCCGGCGCCGATTGGAGAATTACTGCGGCTTGGATTTTGGCCTTTAGGCGGTACGCTGCCTATGCTCGTATTATTGTTGTGGTTAACGGTCACGTTCCATAACCAAGCGCTGCCTGTAACACTGGGGATTACGTTAGGTATCGGCAGCCTGTTTGCTTCACAGCTGTCCGAATGGTTTCCGTTGGCCTGGCCGCAATTCGCATGGGTTGCACCTCAAGCGTGGATGTTTGCGTCCGTCGGGTGCGGAACGGGTGTGCTTCTGAGCCTGCTGACAGCGGCCCATTTTAGCCGAAAGGATGTGGCGTAATGTTCGGAGGATATGTACGGCTGCTTTCTGTTGAACGTATGAAAATGGCGAAATCGCCCGTCTGGCTCCTTGCGCTCGTCAGCCCGGCGATTGCCGTCCTGATTGGTTTGCTGGCAAACCCGGGAGGGAATTGGCAGGTGTTGTTGTCTGCCATGCTTACAGTTCATGCGCTGCTGTTCATGCCGATGCTGACCGCCGTATTTGCATCTCTGGTCTGCCGATTCGAGCATGGGGGCGGCGGTTGGAAGCAGCTGATGTCATTGCCATTGTCCCGCACGAGTCTGTATGCGGCCAAGCTGACCATCATTATGGCCTTGGTCGGATTGACCCAGCTACTGTTCGGAGGAGCGTTGCTGGGTGTTGGAGTTGTGCAGGGTATGAACGGACCGATTCCATGGGCCGTGATCGCTCAAAGTTTGCTCGCCGGCTGGGTAGCCTGCCTGCCGCTGGCTGCGTTGCAGTTGATGGTGTCCTTCCTGTGGTCCAGCTTTGCCGCACCGCTTGCGTTGAATTTCGTCTTCACCGTGCCGAATATTCTGGTCGCCAATTCTCAAACCTACGGTCCGTACTATCCATGGACACAGCCTTTATTGGCGATGATGCCGAGTGGAAGAGACAACTTCGGGGCGTTCATGGTGCCAACGGATACACTGTTGACGGTTATAATAGGTAGCTTTGTCGTATTTACGTTAGCGGGACTGACAGTATTTCGTTATAAAGAGATATAGGGCGAAATACGGGGATTGCAAAAACTCCTTATCCTAAATGAGGGTAAGGAGTTTTTTTACTGTGCTATTGGTTTACAC
>NZ_WUDQ01000831.1:0-1188 GCF_009827695.1 Paenibacillus sp. OT2-17
CCCAACTTATTTGCCTTTCACACAGCGATTCGCGTTCCGTTCGTACCCGATAGCTCGCCTGAGGATTACAAGATTAAGGTCACAATCGGTGAGCGTCGTGAGCTGACGGAACGGTTGTTGGCCACAGGTCAGTTCCAGCCTTTATCTCCGGAAGAGGAACTGCTGAAAACGACGGGAGTTAGTCCTTATTTTGCCTCTATGGATAATCATTACACGGCAGCTCCGCAAAATGGACGCAACTACATGGAACTGACACACAGTAAGACAGGTGCTACCCTCGTATACGATGTAGGCACAGCTTATAAGCATTGGATGATCTGGAATAACAAAGCGAACAAGGAATTCATCTGTCCTGAGCCGCAAATGAACATGATCAATGCACCGAATCGTCCGGACCTGCCAGCAGAGGAGATCGGATTGATTGCACTGGCTCCAGGCCATATTTTTGAAGCAACCAGCCGTTTGTATTGTATTACACCTAATAAATCGAAATCCTAACATTTAAATTTATCCTTATAGGCCTGTATCGTGTCCAACGGTGCAGGCTTTATTTGGGTATGTAAGCATAGGTAAGGACCAATGGGGAAGGAGGACGAAAAAGGTTGCAGAATGACAAGCAGTCGTAGTATGATACGAAACAGGAGATGATCAGATGAATTTTCCTTTTCAAGCCGTCAAACGCAAGCAAATCGCCGATGAAGTGGCTGAACAGCTGCAACGAAAAATTGCTGCTGGTGAATGGAATGTGGGCACAAAGATTCCAACCGAGCCTGAGCTCATGAAGTTATTCGGAGTTGGGCGATCTACAGTACGTGAAGCGGTTAGCGTTCTGGTACATGCCGGTCTATTAGAGAAAAAGCAAGGACACGGAACTTTTGTCTGCCAACCGACAACTTCTCAAGAGCCATTGGATTACCGTCTAAGCCGTGCTGAAATTATTGAGGTTTATGAAGTGCGGAGTGTGTTGGAACTAGAGATTGCCAGATTGGCTGCATTACGTCGTAATGACGAGGATTTACACTTAATGCGTGCGGCGCTGGACCGTCGTGCTGCAACTTTGGCCGCTGGAGATTTGTCTGGGTACTTAGATGCGGATATCACTTTTCACTTGGCTGTTGCCGGAGCTACACGCAATAAGGTGCTTACAGACGTATATGGCAGCTTTGTAGAGGCCATTCGCAAGGCGTT
>NZ_WUDQ01000832.1:0-1185 GCF_009827695.1 Paenibacillus sp. OT2-17
CAATCAATACCTGGCGAAGATTGTGGACAGCCTTAGTAAAGCCTTCCTCCACGGACATCAGACCATCTTCATGCTCAATACTCACTACATAATCGTATCCCACCAGACGCAGAGCACTGATAATATCTGCCCAGGTTTTTACATCATGTCCATAACCCACAGTACGGAACTGCCAAGCGCGATCTAGCATTTTCGTATATTCCTGCATATCGGTAAGCCCATATTTATTTACATTGACCGGATCAATCGTCGTATCCTTGGCATGAAAATGGTGAATGGCTCCCTCTCGACCCAAAATTTGAACCGCCTGCACTGGGTCAATTCCCTGCCACCACATATGACTCGGATCCAGATTAGCACCAATGACCTCTCCCGCAGCTTCACGCAAACGAAGCAAGGTCGCTGGTGTATGAACGGAGAAGCCTCCGTGTAGCTCCAGCCCAACTTTAACATGATGATCTGCTGCAAATTTTCCCGTCTCAGTCCAGTAAGGAATAATTTTATTCTCCCATTGCCACTTCAACACTTCCTGAAAATCATTAGGCCACGGAGCCACAGGCCAGTTTGGATATTTCGCATCCTCATGATCACCCGGACAGCCAGAGAAAGTGTTCACAACTGGAACTTCCAGCTTTTCTGCCAATCGAACGGTTTTAAGAAACGTTTCATGATCAGCTTGGGCCAAATGCTTTTGCGGATGAAGAGGATTGCCGTGACAGCTAAGCGCACTAATTGTTAGTCCGCGGGACTCTACTGCCTTTTTAAAATTTTTGAGCGCTGTATCATTCTCCAACAACTCATCCGGCTTACAATGCTTATCCCCTGGGTTGCCGCCTGTACCGATTTCTACAGCATCCAATCCTTGAGAAGCCACATAATCCAGCGCCTCCTCCAGCGAACGTCCGCCGAACAACACCATAAATACTCCAAGTTTCAAAAGAAATCCCTCCCTGTATCATATGTGAAAAAAGCTGCTTTCATTATAATGATGGTCTATTCGGGATAATTACGGGCTTAGTCAAAATAGACAGCTTTCCCGGTACGGGCCGATTCATATATAGCTTCCAAAATTTCAGTAACAACCAGTGCCTGTTCCGGCTTCACAAGAGGTTCTTTGTCGTCCAGAATAGATTCGATCCACAGACGTGCTTCGCGGTCTGCTTCATTTTCCGTTTCTCCAGAGTA
>NZ_WUDQ01000833.1:0-1181 GCF_009827695.1 Paenibacillus sp. OT2-17
CGTTCTTCTGGATACACGGGATCTACTGGCACATAGGCAGCTCCGGCTTTCATAATTCCCAG
Organism: Paenibacillus sp. OT2-17; assembly: GCF_009827695.1. Lineage (NCBI taxonomy): Bacteria > Bacillati > Bacillota > Bacilli > Caryophanales > Paenibacillaceae > Paenibacillus > Paenibacillus sp. OT2-17. The sequence continues at coordinate 63 of NZ_WUDQ01000833.1, forward strand.
CACCGCCACTATCATCTCAACAGACCTGTCAACCATGACAGCGACCAGACTCTCCCGTGTAATTCCACGCTTCTGCAAAAAATGGGCAAGAGCGTCCGCTCTATCATTGAGTTGTCTGTAAGTGAGCATCGTATCTTCATATATGACGGCTGCTAGTTCTGGTGTACGCTCCGTCTGCGCTTCGAATAGCCCGTGAAAAGTAAGTGCAGGAAACTGGACAGCGGGTCCGCTCCATATTTTCGTCAAATTAGCCTCTTCTTCGGTTGTTAACAGCCGAACGTCACGGAGGCAAACATCTGCATTGCTGGCAACTTGGAGGAAGACATGCTTCAAATGATGGGCCAGATGCTTCATCGCTTCACTGTTGTATACCTTGCCGTTATAGGACAATATGAAACTCATTGCCTTCTTGTCTTCAACTTCAATATTAAAGTCATACGGTATTTCTTCGAATAACCGGGCGTCTTCAATAATGAATCCGAGTTTGTCTTGCCAGTCCCGTCTCCCGACCATGTTTTCCAGCGGATAGTTCTCGAATACAACGATATGATCGAGCAAGCGTTGCTTGAGTGCAGATTGCGACTGGATTTCAGCAAGTGAACAGTATCCGTTCATCCTTCCTTGGACAGAGGCTCTCTGGACATCGCGCAATAATTCAACAAAACTCTTTTCTTCATTTAATCTAATTCGTAATGGAATGGTATTAATGAACAATCCCACAATTCGCTCTACTTCATCCAATTCCGACGGGCGGCCAGATACCACCGTGCCAAAAACTACGTCCTTGATTCCGTTGTAACGACCAAGTACAATTCCCCAGGCGGCCAGAAAAAGACTGCTAAGCGTGGCCCCATTGCATTCAGCAATCGTACGCAAAGTGCTGGTCTCTGTTTCCGTCAGCGTCGTTCTATATTCCTGCAGCAGATAGCCGCCTTTTTCAGGAGTTGTAGCTGGAGTTTTTAGCATCGGAAGTCCGGCCGTTTGTTCGTAACCTTGTAATTCAGAACGCCAGTAGTCCTTGGCCGCCTCCTGATCCTGTTCTTCAAGCCAGTCGGCATACCCGGTGTAAGGTCGTGGTTCAGGCAATGGAACGGAACGGCCTGTACAATAGGCCTCATA
>NZ_WUDQ01000834.1:0-1179 GCF_009827695.1 Paenibacillus sp. OT2-17
TTTCGTGCTGTGCAGCACGCTAAACGTATTATCGTGATCGGCTCGCCGGGAAGCGGTAAGACTTTTTTGGCCAAACGTCTTTCCATGTGGACTCAATTGCCGTATATCTCTTTGGATGATTTGTATTGGGGCCCGGAGTGGAAGCGGAGCACTGACAAACAATTTCTCAAACAGCTGGGTGAAGTGCTCCAAAGGGAAGAGTGGATCATCGAAGGGAATTATCATGAGCGTTATTTTACCGAGCGACTCCAGCGCGCCGATACGATCATTGTAATGGATGTTAGTACGCTTGAAGCAATAACAGGCGTTATCACACGTTCGCTCAACCGTTTTCTGTTTTCCAAGGAGCTACCTAAAGGAGTGAAGGAGGAAGCAGTTCGTATTTGGGATATTTCGCCTCGCTTTGTCCGTTTTGTTCTGGGTTTTCGCAGGCGTATTCGTCCTAAAATCTGGCCGCTCATTATGCAATATGGTAACCAACGGAATTTGATTATCTTGAAATCTAAATATCGTTCATGTCCCTGGACAGCTCCAGATAGACGATCATCTCCTTGACTAGAACTTACGTTTCGTGTAAAGTGGTGAAAATTGTAATATATAGGAATAGTGTAGACCAAGGATCAAAGGTTCAATACCCGCTGTACAGAGAAGAAACTCATGGGCTGAAAGGTTTCTCGCCGCGAATGAACGTTTCCCTGCCTTGCGAGCTGTAGCGGTTTGTAAGATAAACCGTTACCGGCTAGACGCCGTTATCTGATGAAGGACCGTTCCGTGTATGGTTACGGTCAAATTAAGGGTGGTACCACGACACATTCGTCCCTGACGGATGTGTCTTTTTGCGTACATTTTATCGTCCATACAAGGAGGTAGCTACACATGCGCCAAAGCCAATTATTACTGACAACCTTGCGTGAAGCACCCGCAGAGGCCGAAGTGATCAGTCATCAGCTTATGCTGCGGGGAGGATTTATCCGCCAACTGGCGGCTGGAATGTACACCTACATGCCACTGGGCAGACGGGTGCTCAGAAAAGTAGAGCAAGTCGTACGGGATGAAATGGATCGCGTAGGGGCTGGGGAACTGCTGATGCCTGTATTGCAGCCAACGGAGCTGTGGCAAGAATCAGGGAGATACGATGTTTACGGTCCTGAGCTGATGCGTTTGCAAGATCGACATGAT
>NZ_WUDQ01000835.1:0-1173 GCF_009827695.1 Paenibacillus sp. OT2-17
GAATCCTCAGTTGTCTGCGTGTGCCACGCTCGAAACCTGTTTTGTTCAAGTCCAAAACTCCTTTGTGACGTCAATTTGCGTCTAGCCTTTGATTAGCATTAGCTGCTGTAAATCATCCTCCTGTAAAGAGGTAAAGTGTACCAATCTTTATTCTAACCATGCAAAAGCCAAGAAGCAACCGGAGACAAGCTCCCGGCTGCTTCGGCGTTTTACATGCAGAAAATATGCTCCCCAATGGTTTTCACCTGCGGACGGGACCAAATCCATTTGGAGGTGGCTGTTTTTGGGTTAAAATAATAAAGACATCCTCCGCTTGGGTCCCAGCCGTTCAGTGCTTGGCGTACCGCCTTTTGTGCCGTCTCATTCGGTGTGAGCCAGATTTGGCCGTCTGCTACAGCTGTGAAAGCTCCTGGCTGAAAGATCACTCCAGATGGTGAGTTGGGAAAGCTGGGTGACTTAACCCTGTTCAAAATAACAGCCGCGACGGCAACTTGTCCTTCAAATGGCTCGCCGCGGGATTCACCGTAGACCGCGTTGGCCATAATTTTAAGATCATTTTCAGATAGTCCCATGGTGTTGGCCGATCCCATCGTTTCATCATTTTGATCCGCTTTATCGTTATTGTCCGCTGTCTGTCCCTGAGCGGAACCTTGATTGTTACGATGCATAGGAGTTTCCGTTGGCTTCCAGTTAGGAGTAGCATTCACCAGCTTTAATTTCGTCTTTGCTCCGACCACTCCATCGGGACGGATGCCAAATTCCTTTTGAAAACCCTTGACAGCTTTTAGTGTACTGCTGCCAAAATGGCTGTCCACTTTCCCGCCAAAAAAGCCCAGCAACTTCAAACGTGATTGCAACTCATATACATCCTGACCGTAAGATCCAAAATCAACCGCTCCCGAGCTGAATGTCGGCTGGGAAGGTTGCGCTGCTTGTACTTTCTGCTGTGTGCTCAGCGGCTCTGCTTGCTGCTGTGCAGAGTCATTTTTAAAAAGTCCTGTGTACGTAATAGCCGAGGCTGCGAGGATACCCGTGCAAATCCAGACCATTGTCTTTTTCATATGCTGCGCTCTACCTTTCTTTTGTGGGATTAACAGGATGGCTACGTTTATTATGACAAGCTCCGCTTAAAGCTATTCACCCTTTTAATCTTCTTTCAGCAGGTAGTCGCCA
>NZ_WUDQ01000836.1:0-1173 GCF_009827695.1 Paenibacillus sp. OT2-17
TGTTGAACGAATCAGAACAGCTGTGTTATTACTTTTGCAAAGGTGGTAACGGGATGCAACAAAATAAAGGGAATCTGCTTGCGTTAGGTTCCATCCCGCTGATGATGACGCTGGGTAATTCCATGCTGATTCCTGTTTTACCGGAAATCGGACGTAAGCTACATGTAAGCTCTTTTCGGATTAGCATGTTGATTACAGTATATGCGGTAGTGGCCATTTTACTGATACCGATTGCGGGCTATCTCTCCGACCGATTTGGCCGTAAGGCGGTGATTGTTCCCTGTCTGATTCTGACTGTGATTGGAGGGGGGATTTCTGCGGCGGGAGCATGGCTGCTTCACGATTCGGCAGCATACTGGACCATTATTGGAGGCCGTCTACTTCAGGGTGCGGGAGCGGCAGGGGCTTTTCCTATTGTCATTCCGCTTGTAGGTGATTTGTACGAAAACGAGGATGAGGCCAGCAAGAACCTGGGCGTCGTCGAGACCTACAACACATTCGGTAAAGTGTTAAGTCCGATCCTCGGTGCCGCGTTGGGAGCAGTTCTATGGTTTTTGCCATTGGCAGTAATTCCAGGACTCTGTCTGATTTCGCTCATTTTGGTGCTTTGGCTGATCCATGTGCCCAAACGTAAGAACCAACCGATTATGTTTCGAGAGTTTGTGGGAAATGTGAAGCGGGTGCTTGCTGAAAAAGGACGCTGGCTCTATGCTATTTTCGCTATGGGCGGTATTTGCATGTTTGTCATTTTTGGCGTCTTGTTTTACTTATCCGACATACTAGAAAGTCGTTACAACCTCCGTGGAGTCTGGAAAGGTTTTGTGCTGGCCATTCCGCTTATTTCCCTCTGTCTGTGCTCTTATGTAGGAGGCAAGATTATCGGCAAGCACAAAAAGCGCATGAAATGGATCGGTTTCAGCGGTTTGGCCATATTGACGATCAGCTTTGCCATTCTCGGATTTCTTCAACATATTTATGCGGTGATTGGGTTGTTTACGTTAGGGGGAGGCGGAATTGGGCTCGCATTGCCTTGTTTGGATGCCCTGATTACGAAGGGAATTGAAAAAGAGGAGCGCGGAACCATTACTTCGTTGTACAGCAGCATGCGCTTTGTCGGGGTATCGCTAGGCCCTCCGGTTGTTTCCTTGCTGCTGGGTCGCGGTGGACATGGTC
>NZ_WUDQ01000837.1:0-1171 GCF_009827695.1 Paenibacillus sp. OT2-17
GAATAAACGCCCCAACATCGGATTATCCGAGCTGGCAGACATAGCGCATGTGGGAAGCAGCTCTATGAGTGGGGTAGTTGACCGCTTGACCAAGGCGGGATATATTGCTCGCGGACGGCATGAGCATGACCGTAGATCCTTAGTGCTGACGCTTACGCCGGAAGGAAAAGATATCATGCAAAAAGTAGACGCCATGTGGATGGAGCGCGTCTTGCCCATTCTGGACATCCCGAAGGAGCAGCTAGAGATGGTCCTGGATATCCATAAACAAATGATCATGAAAGTAACACCGAAGGTAATGAATCAACTTGAGCAGTCCTCAAATGACACTACCAGGTAATTTGCGCAGAGCACCCATTGTGGCCGCTCTGTTGATTGGCGCGATTGTAGCGATATTAAATCAGACGTTGATCAGTGTGGCTTTACCGAAAATGATGAGTGATTTGAATATAGATGCCAATATAGCTCAGTGGCTTAGTACGGGCTTTATGCTCGTGAATGGGGTATTGATCCCGGTGACCGCGTTCTTGATTGCCCGTTTCTCCACTCGTAAATTGTTTATTAGCGCGATTACTATTTTTTCAATAGGCACGCTGTTATGTGCTGTAGCTCCAAGCTTCAGCATATTGCTGATCGGTCGGCTTATTCAGGCCGCGGGAGCAGGTATCATGATGCCCTTAATGATGGTCGTTATCTTGAACATCTACCCAATAGAGCGTCGTGGCCGGGCGATGGGAACCTTGGGGATTGCGATGGGTTTTGCTCCAGCCATTGGGCCAACCTTATCCGGTTATATAGTACAGCATTATGACTGGCGGGTTTTGTTCTGGATCATCCTGCCGATTTCAGTGATTTCGATTGTGATCGGATTTATTTTTCTGAAAAATGTAACGGAGCAGTCCAAGCCAAAGCTGGACATTCCCGGCATCATTTTGTCTACGCTCGGTTTCGGTGGACTATTATACGGCTTTAGTGATGCAGGAACATCGGGTTGGGGAAGTATTCCGGTCCTGTCTACGCTTATCGTTGGGACAATTGCGCTTATTTTGTTTATTGTTCGCCAACTGAAGGCAGATGAGCCTATGCTGGAGTTCCGTATCTTTAAATACGATGTGTACAGCTTGACGACAATCATTAACGTGATTGTGACGATGGCTTTGTACGCCGGTAT
>NZ_WUDQ01000838.1:0-1170 GCF_009827695.1 Paenibacillus sp. OT2-17
AGACAGAATGAGGCTGCTGTCAGCGCTGGACATTATATTGTCTCCAGAAGATTGGTTACGCACATATCGTATGCAGTCTGAATGGTCTGGTGATGTGTGCCTGGGTGAGGTGAACAACGGCGCTGGAGATACGATTCATATGCTATGGACGCGTGGAGGTGTGCTGTTGAAGGGTTTTGACCACGAATCTCCTGTAAGTCCTCATGCGAGAGACGAATATGAGGTCTGGCCGGGCATGTACGGTGTGCCTGGTGATATGATGGAGCTCTTGGAAGACGAAGCGCTGGAGAAGGAGGACGTTACCTTTTGTATGTGGAAGGAAGCGGAAGATAGGGAGTGGCGTATGGGCAATGCGAACATTCCCGAGGCGTATGACGATGGCTCATCCTTTTTGCTGGGGAAAATTATAGTTACACCGGAGAAGTATCAGGATTGGGCTGAAAGTTACTATGAGTTGCCGATTTCTCTAGGGGTGGTAAGCCAGATTTTCAACGGCGTTCCGATCACTGCACAGATGATCTCTGCGCTTCATCCACAGCGTAACGTTACGGAAGCGATAAAGGAGCTAAAGCAGCTTGGCGTTCAGGTGCATGAAAGCTAAGAATACAGATTTGTTTTTCTTGACAAGTTTTGTATATAATACAGGAGAAATGGCTGGGTAATCACCTCGAATTAAAGGAGCTGTGTTGAAGATGTCCAAACGTTTGATTCCTTACATCACGATGGATGGAAATGCAAAAGAAGCAATCGAATTTTATGAAGAGGCATTGGATGCTCAACTGCTTTTTATTCAAACCTTTGGGGAAATGCCGGAAAACCCCGATTTTCCCATTCCCGCAGAGGTCAAGGAACGTGTGGGACATGCTACCCTTAAAGTGGGTGAGACAGAGCTCATGTTTTCTGATACCTTTCCCGGATCACCGTTTAGCAGCGGGAATCAGGTGAGTATCTGTATTACAACCGATAGTGTGGAGCAAGCTCAAAAAATGTTTGATGCTCTACAGCAAGGAGGACAGGTGGGAATGCCTTTGCAGGAAACCCATTTTAGTCCCGCTTATGGGAATGTAACAGACAAGTTTGGTGTCACCTTTCAAATGTTCACAGAGGCTCGGTCTTAAGAAATGGAAAACGGCTCGATTCCGCTACTTTAGCGATCTGGCCGTTTTTTTA
>NZ_WUDQ01000839.1:0-1165 GCF_009827695.1 Paenibacillus sp. OT2-17
TTTATTGCTGGCATAGCGTTGGGAGTTTGACTAGGCTTATAAGTAACAACTGTTTTAGAATCAGGATGCCACAATACTTTTGCATTTAGTGCCTCCCCTATAAAACGAAAAGGTACATATACAGCGCCTTCTTTAACAGTAGGATTTACGCCCACAGAAACCTTCTTATCGTTGACATACGCACTATTACTACCTACGGTTAGATTCAGTTTATTTTTCGTATCTGAATCGGTCACCATAACCGTCTTGCTTTTGTTGTCCCAGTCCACTTTTAGATTTGGAATAAGAGAAACTGTTCGTATTGGAACCAATGTTACATTGTCTATAACAATGGGATTCTGTCCATTGGCCATGCTACCATTAATATTTAAAACGTGCGAAGCTCTTCATTTTTCTTGGACGGTTTATCCCCCATATACCACGTACCTTGACCGATCCGGGGCAAAGACGTACCATCAGAAAGGTTTACCACGCGCCCACCCCCTTATTTTTTTAATTTGATTTTTCTCGCAGAGCCCCGTCCTATTCTCCATAACGAATATATTGGGTGGTGTTTTTGCAGTGGTCTCCCATACATTCTAACTCAACTTTCGCAGCATGAAACAAGGCTTGATGTAACTGGTCAAAGTGGCAATCCATTGCTGGAGTTGACGCCGAATAAGAACTGAAATCTTCTTATCGGCTTTTAGGGCTACTTGGTTGATCAAATCCGCAGCTGTTGCAGGGCAACGACCCAATCGAGCGTACCGACTTCGTTGCACAACAAATAAAACAATCTGTCAAAGGAACGCGCATCCGTGCTTTTCCGATGATGCCACGCCAGCAGTATGTATAGGGAAAACACAATCGTCGTGTGGCTGGTCAGCAAATTGCAGGACGGACTGAAGTCAGAACCACCATTAATTAATTGTTTACATAGGTCATATCATCAACTCTTCGTCTATCCGATGTTCCCATAGTCCCAGTTTACCCTTCGCTGGAATATAGGGCTTCAGCAGACGGAAACCCGCTATTTCCCACGCAAAATAACCTGGACTGTAATCGCCTAACAGGAAGTCCTCACCCGTCACAACCTTCCCGCAATCCAGAATGGCTGACGTATGATTAGCGTCGATAACTTGATAACAATTTGTAAGCTCGCAAGTAGCAAGGATAACCCCCGTAG
>NZ_WUDQ01000083.1:0-12888 GCF_009827695.1 Paenibacillus sp. OT2-17
TGTACCCGACCATTACTTCCGCCTTTACGGATAAAACGGCGCTGTCCTTTTTGACCATACCTGTCGTTCTGATTAATTATACTTCTTCTGTTATACCTATCATTATTGGAGCGTTCTTGGCAGCAAAGGTCGAAAAAATGATAAGTAAGTTTGCACCTGCCTCCATTAAAATGTTCATGGTGCCTTTTCTGACCTTGCTCATCATATCACCGCTTGTTTTTCTGGTTGTCGGACCGATAGCAACTATAATCAGCGATGGGTTAGCCAAAGGCTCTATGTGGATTTACCAGTTAAGTCCGGCTGTAGCTGGTCTCGTTCTAGCCGGGTTCTGGCAGGGCATCATTATCTTCGGTCTGCATTGGGCGTTCATTCCAATTCTCCTGAATAATGTAGTTACGAACGGGTTTGATCCGATTAACGGTATGCTTTTCTGTACGACTTTTGCGCAAACAGGTGCGGCATTTGCCATCGCTTTGAAATCACGGGACCCTAAATTAAAACCTATCGCCACTTCTGCCACAATTGCGGGTTTGATGGGGGTTACTGAACCAGCTATTTACGGGGTTACTTTACCCGCTAAAAAACCGTTTATTTTAGCCTCGATCGCTGGAGGTATAGGAGGAGCTGCTGCAGGCTTACTCGGCTCAACGGCATATGGATTTGCTTCAGGCGGCATTTTTGGTATACCTCTATTCATTAATCCAAAAGGCATGGATGCAGGTTTCATCGGCTTTATTATATCTTTGGTTGTAGCTTTTGTAGTCGCATTTATTTTGACCTATCTTTTCGGTTATAAAAATGCAAAACCTGCGTCTGAGATTAAAATTGCAGATGAAAACAAAGAAGAAGAAAAAGCGGTATTCAGTCCTCTACACGGTGAATTGATTCCTTTAACTGCAGTAAAAGATGAAGCTTTTTCCAGCGGTGCGATGGGCCAGGGGGCCGCAATTATTCCGAAAGAAGGAGTAGCCTATGCTCCATTTAACGGAACTGTTGTTACCGTTTTCAAAACCAAGCATGCCATTGGGCTTATTTCTGAGGATGGAGTTGAACTGCTCATTCACATTGGAATTAATACGGTCAGCTTGAAAGGAAAACATTTCACTTCCTTTGTATCTGAAGGGGATACGATTCAAAAAGGGGACAAGCTGGTTGAATTTGATCCCAAGGCTATAGAGGATGAAGGATATGATATTACCACATCCGTCATTGTAACCAATACAGCCGTGTACACGGATATCTTAGTTGAAGATCCCAAGGATATTCATGCAGGAGACCGCTTACTAAAGATTAGATAGATTCCAATATTCCATAATAAAAAAGCAAGTTAAAGCTGACGATGACCCGTATATAACAAGGGTTGTCGTCAGCTGTTTTTTAGTTACCTCACACCCAGCGTATTCATCATCTGCCTGAAGGAGCGCACATATTTATCCGGTGCCAACAGACTAACGATTCGTTCCAGCCCTTTCCTGCGGATAGATTCGCGTTGAGGTACGTTGTTCATCAGGTCTAGTCCTTCCAGTATCGCCTGCAAGATGTCCCCCTGCTGATAAAATTTACCGGTTTCGTTGTGGTCAATGAATGCTCGTACTCCGTCTGAATCAGAGCTTAATACCGGGCAACGACAGGCCATCGCCTCAGCAACCGCATAGCCGAAGCCCTCTACCAGCGAGGTCGATAGCAGGTAGCCGCCTGAGTCGCCAATCATGGAGTAGTACAGGGGCATTTGGGCATGAGGTACGCTTTTAAAACGCTCGATAATGGAGGACATGCCAAGCTGAGCAAGCATGTTCTCGAATTGTATTTTATCCTCCGGCTGAGACAAGGTGTCATCATAAAACATCCAGATTCGAAGATCAGCACGGTTTTGCAGCATCCAGTAAGAAATGTCGACAAAATGCCTCCAGTTCTTGTTGGGCTCCAATCGCCCAACCCAGGCAATAATCGGATTGGTTGGAGGAGTGTTAGGTACATAATTAAATACGCTGGTATCCAGTACGTTTGGAAATACATAACGATTAAGCCATGGACACATGTCGGTAAATAGCTGCACCAGATGAGTTGTATTGGGCAAGAGCACCGCGTTGGCATGTCTCTGAAGATACGGAACTGCATCCGCGACCACCCAAGCAGCCTCTTCGTGAGAACCAAAGCCCTGCGATTCATAGATTAATACCCCCTGATAGCCCAACATTCGCAGTCTGGGGAGCATAGGATAATCCGATGAGACGATAATTGCATCATAGCGGTTAGTAATTACCAGCATTCGAATTTCTTCTTCAGAGGAAGTCATGAATACAGGAATATCGCCGTTCAGGTTTTGCATCCCTGTACCTTGCTGATAATAGAGAAGATGACATTCAATCCCGTCCTGCATGAGCACTTTACAGCGTTGGCGGTTCAAGGTTTCTACGCCGCCGCTCGGTATATAAAAAGTAAATAGAACTTTGATCTCAATAACCTCCTTTGCCAATCACAAGCTCCTATACCAAGTTATTCAACCTACAGGACGGGGTGTGGGTTTCTATGGAAGCCTAGATTGAATTAGCGCATAATTATGGCTAAGGCGAGAATCGTCCGGGGAGCGCTCTGTTGCTTCTCTCGCAAATTCACAAGCTTTGTGTAAAAGGCCTAACTCGTAGCAAGCGAGGGCACCAAGATCATACAGTGTGGCGTCCCAGCAAAAATCCTCTTGCATGTACGTATCCGGTCGTGTTGAAATACGCAGCGCTTCTTCGACCATATGATAGACGGCGGGCCAGTTCCGTGTATGATAGGCAAGCTGAGCCATTTCCGTGTAAGGTTCACGTAAATACGGCGCTTCCGCAATAGCCCGGTATAACCAACGCGTTGCCTCCTGCCATTGTTCACTTGCCTTATAGGCTCTAGAAATAAAGCGCATCGAAGCGCTGCGTTCATCTGCCCAGCGTGCCTGCGGCATGGCAAGATGTTGTTGCAGTGTAGCAATGCACTCGTCCCAACGGCCATGATACATATATTCCCGCCCCAAGTAATGCATGTTGCGGTCATCCTCAGGAAACTCGCGCACAGACTGCTCCAGCAGTGGAAGGTATTGGCTGCGGGGCTTGTTCGGATCGGGATCATGATACAAGCGTAGCTGGTCGGATCGGATGCTGCGTTCTTCACCCTTCCCGATATATTCAAGCACCTCGTGAACCGGGCGTACCCAGCGGTAACCGTGACGAGTGTGTATTTTTTCTTTCCAGAACCATGTATAAACGGTATCTTGCCCAGGCTGTCCATGTGTAAAGGCATATAGCATCCGGGTAGTTCCTTCCCTCCAGTTGCGTTCCAGCCGCGACCGCCAACCTTCCTCCCAGACTTCGTCCAGATCCGTACAGACACAAATATCTATATCGTCAGGGACCAGCCGTAGGGACTCATTGCGAGCATTGTCAAAACGCCAAGGAGTTACCTGGATACGATGCACCTCTGCACCCGCTTCGCGTAGCAGAGAAACGGTATCGTCTGTAGAGCCGGTGTCCGCTACAATGACAACATCGGCTTCACGCATGGTGTGCATCCATCGTTTGGCGAATCGGGCTTCATTTTTGCTAATGGCATAGACAGCTATCTTGTACCGATTCGATTGTTGCATTCCGCTTGTTCCTCCTTTGACTTACTTAAAGATTGAGGGTTGAGTATGGGGGACATCTCTATTGGGGAGGATTCAGGATTGAGCTGAAAAATTGTCGATTATGCAGGACGTGCGGGTCGTTGGGAATATACGTGGCAGCTTGCTCGTTGTGCCAATTCGCACGTGTGTAATCCTTCAGCCGAAAATGGCAAATGCATAGCTGGATATGAGGAAACCACGTTTGGTACGCGTCCTGTACTGGGCCCATCGTGTCGGGAGGATTGAGAGTGGTAGCCATGTCGTACCAATAAATAGCTTTGGTGATCTCATTTTTATGCAAAAAATAATGACCTATCCGACAGCATAGATCTGCCCTGGGTGTATCGAAGGTCAAACTATGGAGAGCCGCGGTAATACTTTGCTCCAGCTTGCCCAGTTGTTGCAGGCAGTCGGCCATTTTGCTACATGCACTAATCGCATCCTCTACCCAGAATTGTCCGGTATCCAGAAAATTCCGGTAAGCCTGCACGGCCTGCTCATATCTTTCATTATCTCTTAACTCGTTAGCGTAATAGTAGAGGTCACGAGGAGAGAAGGCATGACCTTGGGCGAGCAACTTCTCATAAATTCGCAGGTTTCGCCTTGGAGAGGCCGTGTGTGTTCTAGTGTGAGTTATGGCGATATCGGCATGTTGAATATTCCCGTCAACGGCGAGGTACTCATGCACGGCTCCATGCCAACGGAACCCGGCTGACCTTCTGATCAAGCGGTTTCGGCGAAAATGTAGGGTGACATTGCCATGATCATCAAAGCCATAATGATAATTCATAGACACGGAATCGACGGTTGGTACGGCTGAGGAATCAAGGGTTTGCTTCAGCTCAAGCAGCTTGACGGCATCCTGCTCCTTCAAAATATCATCGGCATCAAGCCAGAGAATGTACTCCTGCGTAGCTTGCTCAAACGAATAGTTACGTGCAAGGGCAAAATGATCTACCCATGCAAATGGAAAAATTCGATCTGTAAAGTTGCGACATATGTCAATGGTCCGATCCTGTGAACCTGTGTCCACGATATTGATCTCATCCACAATATGATGGACCGATTCCAGGCAACGGCCAATGGTATGTTGATCATTTTTGACGATCATGCACAGGCTGATACTGATCAATTGAGCATCACTCCTTTGGGAACCATTTAAGGATTCCGATCAAACATAAAGTTGGATTTAAAAGAGGTCTGAGTTATAGAAGCCCTGCCGCAATCGCGGCAGGGCATGGATGACAAAGCCTTAACATGCTTTGCGGCTTTGTCGATAAGGTATGGTACATCGCTTAAAAATGATGTGACAGAAAAAGGAGGTTAGAGTCCGGTAGGCCCCGTAGGTCCAGTCGGCCCTGTAGGTCCAGTCGGTCCAATCGGTCCTTCTGGGCCTGTGTCTCCTGTTGGTCCAATCGGTCCAGTAGGCCCTGTAGGTCCGACAGGTCCAGTAGCACCTGTGTCGCCAGTGGCGCCAGTAGGCCCGATAGATCCGGTAACGCCAATGTCGCCCGTGGCACCAGTAGGTCCGACAGGTCCGGTAGCACCTGTGTCCCCCGTGGCTCCCGTAGGCCCGACAGGTCCGGTAACGCCAGTGTCGCCTGTAGCGCCAGTAGGCCCGATAGATCCGGTAACACCAGTGTCACCCGTAGCGCCTGTAGGTCCGACAGGTCCAGTAACACCAGTGTCGCCCGTAGCGCCTGTAGGTCCGACAGGTCCAGTAACACCAGTGTCCCCCGTGGCACCAGTAGGTCCGAAAGGTCCGGTAGCACCTGTGTCCCCCGTGGCTCCCGTAGGCCCGACAGGTCCGGCTGGTCCAACAGCTCCAGCTGCACTTGCTTTAACAAGAGCAATAGAATCAATGGCTACATCAGCAGTGTTAGCCAAGGCATTTTTACTAATAACCAAAAAGGCATAGGCTGCGTTGGCTGGAACAGGAGCTGTTACTTCATATAGGCTTTGCCATGTTCCGTTCACAGCGTCTGGCAATGTGCCTGCGCTCAAATAGGTAGTTAGCCCCGTGCCAAGGAAGCTAAAGGCTGCGTCATAGTAATACAGAAATATGTTAACTTGAGGACTGGACAGGCTTCCTACTTTTGCAGCTGAAAGGCTTAATGTATAGCTTTCGCCTGGTGCAGCAAAAACGACCTGGGAAAGAGATGCATCTACTGCGCCTCCTGCCAGGATCGCACTATAAAAGTTTGTCTTTTTTACAGATAAGTTAGTGACAGTCACATTGACAGAGCTCCAAAAAAGGGTTGATCCGATCTCGAAGTCGCCGTTAGAAACTAGATTGGTAAACAATACACTCATCGCTTTTATACACTCCCTTCACACGTTGTAATGATAGTAGATGCGAATCCATATCCTAGCGAACCGTACAAGTTTCCGAGGGCAGATGTGTATTTTTGTGTTCACATTTCAGACACATTATTTTAAGCTTCTATTTAAGTGACGTTAAGCTGGAGTTATATGTGGGGGATTATCATTAGAATTTAAAAGTGTAGCATAAGGTGCGGGGAGACCGCTCCGCGAAGGCTTTGAGCTTCCGATCGCTGTTGCTGTAGGATTCTTCTTTGATTAGATAAGACATATAAAGGTAAGAATCCTACAGCAAAGGCGAACGCTGGCGCTTCTCCAGCTTCAAATCCTCCGCTTCGCTGCTACCCGCTACTCATGCAACATTTTAGGTGGGAGGGAAGTAGGGGAGCAGCAGGGAGAAGATTACGATAAAAGAAAGGGTGGAACATGTGCTCAAAGTGCAGCAGGTGAGCAAGTGGTATGAGGGCAACCGGGGCGTACATAAGCTGGATTTTGAAATGCAGCGCGGTGAAATTGTTGGTTTCCTGGGGCCGAATGGTGCGGGTAAAACGACGACGATGCGCATGATTACAGGGTATCTTCAGCCCAACGAGGGAGTGATTACGATTGATGGTATCCCGATTCAGGATAAGGGCAGACAGGCCCGTTCCAAAATCGGTTATCTGCCGGAGACTCCCCCTTTGTATGAGGATATGTCCGTAAGATCCTATTTAAAGTTTGTAGCTAGTATTCGGGACGTGCCTGCGAGAGAGCAGAAGCTGCGTATTTCGGAGATGATATCCCGACTGGGACTGAATGGGCGGGAAAAACAATTAGTCCGCAGTTTGTCCAAAGGGTATAAACAGCGCTTGGGACTGGCAGGTGCGATTATTCATAACCCGGATTTATTGGTACTGGATGAACCGACCTCAGGTTTGGACCCCAATCAGATTTTGGAGATTCGTCAGCTCATTCAGGAGATTGGCGAAAATCATACGGTATTGCTAAGTACGCATATATTGCCTGAGGTGGATGCTTTGTGCAATCGTGTTCTCATCATCCATGAAGGGAAACTGGTCATGGATGGGCGTCCTGACGCGCTCGGCGGTTCGATGGAAGATGGATTCAAGGTGAAGGTGGAGGTTAAAGGCAAGCGTGAACAGGTGCTGGATGTCCTGCGTACTTGGGGAAAAGTAGAGGTTGAATCTATGGCGACCACGCTGCCTCCAGCGAACACGAATCTGACTGCCGCAGAGCCAGATATGACCGGATTGCTACTCACAGGAGCCTCCGGTGAGGATTTTCGCGAAGAACTATTTTATGTGCTGTCTGATGCGAAGCTTCCAATTTTGGAGATGAAAAAAGAAAACCTTAGCTTGGAAAATATCTTCCAGCAGTTAACGACCCGCGAGACGGAAGAAGGTCAGGTCAGCGATCCAGCAGTACAAGACCTACATTCCTCGGATACTGCAGCACCTACGGCCATCACGGTGGAGCATGGAGAAGCTGCGTTCAGCGACGATAAGGCTGAAAAAGATAAGGATACAGGAGGTAATCGGTCATGAGGCGTTTGTTCGCGGTCTGTCAAAAAGAGCTGCAAGCCTATCTGTGGACACCAACGACGTATTTTGCGCTTGCAGTGTACATGCTGCTGACGGGGTTACTTTTTTACACAAATTTTGTTATGTATCAGCCTAGCATTCTGGACTATCGGCTGGTACTCGGTGACACCTTGTCCATGCTGGTGTTCGTCGTCCCATTGCTCACGATGAGGCTGGTTGCGGAGGAATTCAGGCAAGGTACAGATGAACTGCTGCTTACCTCACCTGTGAGTGTGACGGAAATGATCGTGGGTAAATTTTTGGCGTCGTTGGGCATGTTGCTCATATTGGTGCTGTGCAGTCTAGCGTATCCGGTCGTGATGTCCTTTTATGGGAAGCTGGATTGGACGCTGGTATTAACATCTGTGATCGGTCTGTTCATGCTTGGCGCAGCCATGATGGCGATCGGCTTATTCGCTTCGACGCTTTCACAGCATCAGATGATGTCGGCGGTCGTCAGTTTTATTATTTTACTTGTGTTCTGGATGCTGGATTCGTTTGGTGGACAGACGGGTGCATCTGCGGCGGTACAGCAATGGCTGGAACCTTTTTCACTAACCGCACGGTTTGACAGTTTCACCAAAGGATTGCTGAATGGAGCCGATGTGATGTACTACGTGACGGTGGCGGTGCTCTTTTTGCTATTCAGCATCCAAGTGGTTGAACGGAAACGGTGGAGGTAATGAATATGAAAAAATGGCTGGGTCATACCAATAGTGTGGTACTATCGATTGCTGCTGTAGGGATTTTTATTTTATTGACGTTATTTCTGCGGTCGTTAGGTGGCTTTCAACTGGATCTGACGGCAGGCAAGCAGTATACGCTGTCTGACCAAACGTTGACGACCATCCAGGGTGTAAAGGAAGACGTACGGCTCATTGCTTTTACCGTATCTACTTCGCAAAATCAGAAGCTGAACCGGGATGTTACGGACATGCTGAATGAATATGCCAAGCGTAACAACAAGCTCAAGGTCGAGCAATACGATCTGAATCAGGAACCGATACTGGCCAAGCAATATGGTGTTACTGCAGCGTCTATTGTGTTGGTGCAGGGGGAGAAGAAGCGGGTTATAGATATTGGGAGTCTATTTACGCAAGCTCAGGGGAGTGGCGAAGGGGCATACCAATTTACCGGGGAAGAAAAGCTGACTAGTGGACTGTTGGGATTATCATCTACCCGTCAAGGGAAAGTAGCCTTTCTAACTGGACATGAGGAAATCCCATTGTCCCAAATGACTGAATTAAGTAGCTCACTGTCACAAGATAATGTGAAAACAGAGGAAGTTCAGCTCAATCAGGCGGGGAGCGTGCCCAAAGATGCGTCTGTATTGGCTATTGTCGGACCAGAACGTGATATCAGTGCAACGGAACTGAAGAGTATTCGTACGTATCTGAATGATGGCGGAAAGCTTTTTATGGCACTAGGCTTTCACCCGAACATGGGGTCCGATTGGAAAAACCTTGATGCATTAGCGGCTGATTATGGAGTGAAGGACACTCATGCCATCGTGGTGGATCAGGAACAGACGAATACACTTGGACCTCTATGGACGGTTCCTACCTTCGGCAGTCATGCGATCACCGACAAGTTGGCGGCTTCCAATCTGTACCCGGTTCTTTCACTGTCTATTGCTTTGCAGGCAGGAGAGCAGAAGGATTGGAAGACGACGCTTTTGATGAAATCTTCTGCAGCCAGCTATGGCGAAACGAATATCCAAGGGCTGCTGAACAACGAAACGCAGAAGGATGACAAGGACCCGCAGGGGCCGCTGAATCTCGGTTATGCGGTAGAAGGGAAAGACGGCAAGCCCAAAGCCGTTATTCTCGGAACGTCTGCCCTTTTAAGCGACACTGAGATCAACACAGGAGGCAATCGAGACTTTGTGCTGAACAGTCTGAATTATGTGCAGGAACATTCTGATGGGCTTACCATTCGTCCTCGTCAGGAGCAGGATTATAAGGTAGCTTACTTGACTCCTGCACAAGCAAAAACGATATTGACCATATCTGTCATCGGATTGCCGTTGCTATTCGCGGTCATCGGAATCTTATTATGGTGGAGGCGAAGAAGAGCATGAGAAAATGGATACCCACAGTGCTACTGTTAGTTGTATTGGGAGCGGGTATAATCTATGCAAAGAGCCAAAACTTCTTTCGTGAACAAGCGCCGGCGGCTCGCCAGCTGGTTCAGCTTACGCAAGAGAATATTACGTCTTTCGCGATCACAGGAAAGGACGGCAAGTCGGTGGAACTTGAACAACATGATGGTCAATGGAGTATGAGCAAGCCACGGACTTACCCGCTAAACCAATATACAATAGACAATTGGCTAGCAGCGATTCAAAATGTAAAGTTGGGTGAAGTGGTGGAATCTTCCCCTACAGACGTAGCCAAATATGGGATCAGCGCTACCCATGATCAGATTGAGATTAAGACCAAGAAGGGCGACGTTCGTACCTTTGCCTTCGGTGAAACGTTGCCTTCCGGAGATGCTGTTTATGTATTATCAGACAAAAAAGAGATAGCTTCTGTACCTATAGATACACTTTCAGGGTTGTTGCTGGGTGCTGATGATTTTATAGATACAACGCCGTTCGATTGGGACGATACCAAGCTGAGCGGAATAGAGTGGGAAGGCCAAAATTCTTCATGGATGCTCAAATCCTCCGGTAACAGCGGAACCGGAGACAGTGCTTCCACATCTTGGACGCTGAACGGAAAGTCAGTAGCCAATGACACGGCGACTTCCCTCTCGCAGCAAATCAAAAACCTGGCTAGCAGTCAGGCCTTGCGCAAAGCCTCCGAGCTGAGCAAGCCTGTTCACCGCTTTACGCTGAGTATATCGCTGGGTAAGGATGATTCCCAGCTGGTCTATCAGGGCTGGACGCTTAACGATGATCCAGATACCGTATGGGTTGTGCCGCCACAAAGTAACTGGGCTTATGGTCTGTCAGTATCTGACGTGAACCGTACTGAACAGAATGGCCACGACCAAGCTCAGACTGGAAAATAATCATTAGAAATTAAATTAGCTGCACAAAGAGGCTCCAACGGCGGATGATCGTCGTCTGGAGCTTCTTTGTGTTCGTTATTCGTCAGGTTTGCTGCTTTTGGAAGAAGAGCTGTTATTGTCGTTTAAATCTTGGATAACCTGAATCAGCTCATGAAGTGAGAAATCCAGCTTATCCAGCTTTTCTTCCATCGTGTGCAGGATGTGCCGCAACAAAATAAAACAAAGTCCAGCCGGAAAGCCTACGTTGGTAACCAGAGAAAGAGCATCATCCATTTGCAATGTATTCCCTCCTTTTTAGCCATATATAAAGGAAGGTAAATTAAAAGAACCATATACAACTGCATGTAAAAATAGTATAATAAATAAGAACAAATGTTCTGTTTTGGTTGTGAAATAGGTTTGCAAATTACCCTATAGTATGAGGATTTAGAAAAAGTCAAATCCAAAGAGAAAGGGTGATTTACAATGGATAAGTCTCAGCTAACATTGGTGGAACAATATCGAAAGAAGCTGTACCGCATTGCCTGGAGAATCCAGTATCGTGCTCGGGTACAAACCAATCATGAATTTGTAATGGAAAAGAACGAAGCCGTCAGCGCCCCATCTTTTACAGAATCTTCAAACTCTAATATGTACACACTACAGCTTATCAACTCTCTATCTTCTGAGATCGGAAAAATGATCATCTTTGACCTTTACATACTAGACAAAACCGAAGCACAGATTGCAAAAGAGTTAAAGCTATCCCAACAGGCGGTGAATAAATGGAAAAAGAAAATGCTCAAAGAGTTATTTCGGATGCTGAGTTCGTCCAATTGCTAAAATTAGTACGAAGTGGAGATCAGGAGGCCATGTGTAGGATACTTCAATTGTTCGAGGAAGACATTCAAAAGACTAGTCGGTATATTCGTATGTCCCGTGAAGATGCTGTCCAAAGCATTGTGACTGATTTTATAGAAGAACTGCAACAAGAGTTAGAGACAGTAAAAAGTGGACAATGGATATAGTCTTGGCTATCCTTATCCGTAGATTTACTTATTTAACGGAGGGCTTATAAGTTTATGAGTGATAACAGGGCTTCTTTTGAAAAAAGTATGAAGATGTACCCAGTCAACAGTATTCGTTCCAATGTCATCATTCTTGTTTCATTACTGTTAGATCTGTTTCTAGTTATCCCCTTAGTGGGAAATCCATACATTGCAGTTTACGTTTATGTACTGTTGCCACCGATTGTTATGATAAACATTTGGGCCCTTGTACTGGTCATTATGCCACACAAATTGCAGTTGAATTACATTTTATTCCGTGGTGTATTTGGTTTGGTTTGTTCTATTGGCTTCATGATCATGACACAAAAGTTTGCTTATGGCATGTTGGATCTGGATACTCCATGGTATTTTATAGGTTCTTTTGCCCTTTATGGAGTGGCCTTGTATTCCTTTATAAAATATAATTTAACGAAATTCAAAGATCCTTCAAATCATAAGAAGAAGCCAAAGTTTAAGGAAAAAAACAAAAGAGCGCCTGTAGTAACTATCACCACACTTACTGGGGCTGGTTATCTGATAGCTAATGTTTCCCTCGGATTCGCTACACAACAATTAGTTGCCATAGTATTGATAAGTGTATACTCGATGCTGGCATGTGTTCTTTTTCATTTTATTATGGATATACACCGCTACTATTGGCTTCATAAGCTGAGGAATCAGACAACGGATTGAACACAACGAATGCCTTACAAAGTATTATTTCTATCAAGATGTTTTGTAATGAAAAAAAGCCTGCAAACGCCCAACTATAATGGGGGTTCGCAGGCTTTTTAGGTTGTAGATTTATTTAGTCAACATACTTGTTGCCGTCAGCATCAATATAAATGGATTGAACAGCTGTGCGGCGGTACGGATATCCAGCCTCTGTGGTGCCGCTAATTTCATAGGTTACAGAATAGATGCCGGGCTTGTCCGCTTTGGATAGCTCAATTTGTCCGGTAGGGTTAACGTTTTTTTGCTGTACCGTCAAACCTTTGGATGCAGAAGTGACTCCTTGCTGCGGATCACCATAATATTGAACTTGGTAGGTGACTTGTGTAACGCTGTTCGGGGAATCCTGTGGTTTCAAATTTAGCTTCGGGCCCACTGCATTCAAATTATATTTCAGCTCAGGAACTTGAACAGCCTGGTAACGTGCAATCAGGAGATACGCTCCATTATCAGGAACCGTGACGTTCAGTTTATAGGTGCCCGGTTTTGGATTTTGAATGACGGCGTTATGATGCCAGGCACCAGCAAAAATATCGTCATCATAGCCTGCTTTCAGATTAATAATTTCACT
>NZ_WUDQ01000840.1:0-1159 GCF_009827695.1 Paenibacillus sp. OT2-17
GTAGGGATATCTTTGCCGATCTCCGTATTTGTGATGAATTGAATACCTTCAGCCTCCAGCAAATCCACACGCCGCTGAACAACCTTCTTATCTAATTTCATAGACGGTATTCCATACATCAATAATCCACCCACACGATCAGCACGCTCATACACAGTCACGCTGTGCCCTGCTTTGTTAAGCTGAGCAGCTGCAGCCAAACCTGCCGGACCCGAACCAACAACAGCCACACGTTTGCCTGTACGCTTTTCTGGCGGATTAGGAACGACCCAACCTTCCTCAAAGCCTTTTTCGATAATAGCTTCCTCAATGGTTTTAATTGTAACAGACTGTCCGATCAGGCCGACTGTACACGAACCTTCACATGGCGCAGGACAGACACGACCTGTGAATTCCGGGAAGTTATTCGTTTTGTGCAGCCGCTCTAGTGCTTCCTTCCACAAACCACGATATACGAGATTGTTCCATTCCGGAATGAGATTATGAACCGGGCAGCCTAAAGTTGCTCCCATGATATCCATCCCCGTATGACAATAAGGAGTTCCGCAGTCCATACAACGCGCCCCTTGGGTACGCAGCTCTTCTTCAGACATATGCTTATGGAATTCTTCCCAATCCTTTATACGCTCTGCCGGATCCCGGTCTGTAGGAAGCTGTCGTGTGTATTCCATAAATCCAGTTGGTGTAGACATGTTACGTTCCCCCATCTCTTCGCTTATGAACCCCGATCATCCATTCAGAATTTAAGTCAAATTCGAATTTGTCTGTTTGTATTATGAAAGGGTCTGTTCTCGTTGAATTTGATTTATTGTATCACAATACAGCGTAAAAGTGATGAAAACTTATGCAACTTTCTGCATCAACAGCCAAAAGGATTTTTTATATGGTTTATTAATTTTTCAAATGAGTGGGGTCGGATACAGTCTATTCTTATTCCGTTCTCTCGTAAACAACAAAACGATACTCATAGGGATTTTTGTCATCCTTGATACCCGGGGTCTCACTGACTATATTCCAGCCGTTCCAACCCAGCTCAGGGAAGGTTGTATCGCCTTCAAAAGTCTCCTCAATCCGAGTCACAATCAGCCGATCAGCATGTGGCCAAAACAGTGAATAAATCTCCGCTCCTCCAATGACCATTAACTCCTCCTGCTTTGCT
>NZ_WUDQ01000841.1:0-1155 GCF_009827695.1 Paenibacillus sp. OT2-17
CCAGCAAAATCGGCATAAACACCGGATCACGGCTGGCTGTACGGAATGCCTCGCCCATCCGCAGTGGAGCCTCTCCCGCCGTTGTGCCTATATGCAGATCCGATGCATACCGGGCAAATTGGATCAACAACAGTACCCCGTACAATGCGTACACACCAGCAGCTACCATAAACGGCGTACCCGTGGATGCAGATCCTAACATTAAACCAAGCAACGGCCCTGCCACCACCCCAACATTAATGGCTGCATATCTCATATTGTAGATAAGCAGTCTTTTCTCCTTCGGGGTTACATCTGATAACAGTGCCCGTGAGGTTGGCTCGAACAAGGATCTGCACAGTCCATTCAGAGCATTAATGACAAAAAAGGCCCAGGCCGCTTCCGCCAACGCAAAAGCAACGAATACAAGCGCCCAGCTCGCAATGGACACCAGCATCACCTTACGCCGTCCGATTCGATCTGAAATATATCCACCGTAAAAGCTGGCAAAAATGCCGACCAACGAGCTGACCGATACGATCACCCCCGTATGAAAGGGGGACACCCCTAGACGGGTGGTAAGGTAAATAGACAAAAATGGGATACTCATGGATGTCGCCATCCGTCCAAAAATTGTACCGACAATAATCGTCCAGGCCAGCGGGTGAATGGAACGTAACTGTTCTTTCATATATGTCTCTTACGTCCTCCTTCCGTATGCAAGTCTAACAAGGGGGAAACCTGTCTAGCACTGGTGAATATAGCTTTCCAGCTCTAAACACGTTGCTTGATAGACAGATTGGAGCGCAGACAACTTCGCTTTCGCATTCTCAAGTCGGTTCTCCCGTGCAAGCTGTTCAATATCGGACAGCAACGAGGACAAACGCCCGACACCCAGACTCACGCTGCCTGATTTCAACTCATGAGCAGCCTCTACTACTTTTGTGGCTTCGCCCGCAGCAGCTAGTTCTCTTAACCTATTGATTTTGGCAGGTGTATCACTAGTATACATTTCGACCAATGACTCCAGTAGTCCCGTGCTGCCATCCTCGTCCAGCAGCATAATTTCACGTATAACTTCCTCATCCAAAATCGGCTCGGTTTCAGGCTTTGGAAGCCATTTGACAAGCTTTTCAGAGAGCCTTTCAATCGTTACTGGCTTCATCAAGTAATCGT
>NZ_WUDQ01000842.1:0-1154 GCF_009827695.1 Paenibacillus sp. OT2-17
CTTGAGTTTCCGCTGTGGACGAAGCACATCCATCCGCTTGCATAGACGGTAAACTTTCTTCTTGTTAATTTTCAGTTGATGGCGGCGGCGTAAAAGCACGGTCAGTTTACGATAGCCGTAGTTCGCGCCTTCGCCTGCTAAGAACTCCATGATCCATTCACAAATCTGCTCATCACTGATTGGCTCACCATCTTGTGTATAAGATAAACCAGGTGCAGGACGACCGGCCCTGTGGATTGTTTCTTGGGCTTGCTCTGGCCTATTCACGTATGCATAAAACGTTGAACGTTCTACCTCTAGCACACGCAGTACAAAGCTGATGCTATGCCCTCGTGTAATATACTTCTGGGCGATTTCTATTTTATCCGCAAGTGCGGGTTCGTTTTTTTAGTAGGTCTTTGAGAATATCCCTCTCTAAGGCTTGCTCTGCAAAGAGCTTCTTAAGTTTCTCATTCTCTTTCACAAGCTCTGCATAATCTTCTGAAGTCGGCACAAATTTCGCTTGCTTTACACTAGAACCATCCAGTGTATCTAGATCCTTACGATTTAATTCTCTGGCCCATCGCAATACCATCTTTGGATCAAGCTCATGTTGTCTTGCTATAGCGGTCATATTGCCGATTTCCTTCCCCTTGGCAACCACCATCTTCTTGAAATTTAGATCATACTGTTTCTTCTTCATTTCGTTCCCCTCCGCCTCAATATTATTGTATCGGAGTAAGGGGTGTACTGTCCAAGTTCAAATAGGGGCTAAATAGATAGGATTCCTTTAGAAAGTTGTTCCTTAAGACGTTTACTAATAGATGAATTTATGACGTACAATTTTTCAGTTGTACGCCATTTTGAGCATTTCTATTTCTATAATTTTTAATTTTAATTTGAAGCCAATTACTTACTTTCCTGGTGCTCTAATTCTTTCAATGTAGGATAATCCGTATATCCCTTGCTCCCGCCGCCATAAAATGTTGCAGGATCTGCTTCATTTAATGGAGCGCCTGCTTTAAGTCGTTCCACAAAATCCGGATTAGATAATGACCATACTCCAACAGGAGCTAGATCAGCAAGGTCACTATCAATATCAACACTGATATTGTCTATTGTCCGTCCAGCCCGATTGACTAACAACGGATTAGTCCATAAGGAACGAATGTCTT
>NZ_WUDQ01000843.1:0-1152 GCF_009827695.1 Paenibacillus sp. OT2-17
ACCAGCCAGCCCCCAACTGCGAGCTCAGAGACTACTCCAAACGACCGGATCATTACCATCATCCAGAGTGCTGGATCGCGGGTTAGCGCCTTGAGTGAGGTTCGATCCTCATGCTGCAAATCGTCTCCCGGGAAGGTGCTGAGCAGTGCGGCCACAATCGGCAGCAGGCAGAGCGACAACATAGCCAGATACATCCCCCGCCAGTCCAGCATATGTCCAAATACCGTCAGTGACATGACTCCCGTCGCCAGCAAAGGGGCGACTGTTGAGCTGAGCCCATAGAAAAAGTGGGACAAATTCATCATCGTGCCGGTATTTTTCACAAAAATCCTCGCCCCCAAAATTGCGAGCGCAATCTCCAGCATGCCGTTCCCGATATACATCAAGAAGTAGGACGAGGCGAAGAACGGATATGTGTGCGACAGATAGATGAACACTCCCGAGATGATCATGGAAGCAAAGGAAATGATGCTGACCGCCTTGATTCCCCACTTACGGACAAGGACAGCGGTGAACGAGCAGGCAATCAAATAACCAAGTGCGTTTAGAGACAACAATGTTCCGAGCTGCTGTTCATCCAGATTGAAGTCGAATTGGATGCGTGGAATGGCAGGGCCTTTAATATTTTCCGAGATGCCAAATACAATAAAGCCAATAAAAATTGTCGCCAGCTGCATCGTATACATGTGGCGGGACTTGCGGGTTTGCAGATTCAAATTTAGTCCCTCCTAGATAGCCAAACTTGATTTTCTCACCTGTTGGGTGTTCAGGGACGGAAAAGTCATAGGATAGCAGCCCTCCTTCAGGATATTACAATAGTTTTGAAAAAAGTTTTAATAAGTGAAAAGTTTAAGGACATTTATATTCAATGTCAAATGTTTTTATTGCATGTTGAAGTAAGCGAGGAACCTGACCATATTACAATTACAGTAAATTGTAGCATGTCTACTTCCCGTTTAAGCTTTGTATTACCTTGATCGGCTACACTTAATTTACTGTGGATAATAAGTCATGCATCCAAAATTGCAAAAGATAAATGATATTTTACGATACAGTCTATATAGCGAACACACAGTCTTTTGTGTATTCTTCTTATATAGACTTTTGGATACAAGGAGGCAACGTCCGTGGATTCAATGCAGCATATTATTG
>NZ_WUDQ01000844.1:0-1152 GCF_009827695.1 Paenibacillus sp. OT2-17
TGTGCAGATGGAGATCATCTGCTGATGGTGATTCACCATTTGGTGGTGGACGGGGTATCCTGGCGTATTTTGTTTGAGGATTTGGCTACTGCCTATGAACAGGCCGTTCATCAGGAAGTGCTTCAGCTGCCGGACAAAACGGATTCCTTCCGTTCCTGGTCTGGGCGACTCTCCGCGTATGCGAATAGCACAGCCATGGAAAGTGAACACGCCTACTGGGAGCAATTGAACGCAGCCGCTTGGGCTGACCAAGTACGTTTGCCTGAGGATCAAGCGCAGGCTGAGCCATTTACTTTGGCTGACACGGATACAGTGGTCGTCCAGCTTACGGAAGAAGAGACCGAACGGCTGTTGAAGCAAGCGCACCGCGCATATAACACGGAAGTGAATGATCTGCTTCTGACTGCTTTGGGCATGATGCTGTACACATGGACCGGCCATGAACGCAGCCTGATCAACCTGGAGGGACACGGACGTGAGGATATTTTGCCGGATACGGACATTTCTCGTACGGTAGGCTGGTTTACGAGTCAATATCCGGTATTGCTGGACATCGGTCGTGATCACGCTTTGTCGGGACGCATCAAACAGGTCAAAGAGAGCCTGCGTCATATTCCGAATAAAGGAATGGGCTACGGTATATGGAGATATTTGAGTGAATCCGGCCAAACGGTTGGTCAGCAAGCAGATGCACGGCACCTTGGTCAACATCAAGCTTTTGCCGAGCCACAAGTGAGCTTCAATTACCTCGGCCAGTTTGATCAGGACTTGAAAAACAGCGATATGCGTAGGTCTCCTTACTCGATTGGATCGGTCGTTAGCGACCGGACGAAGATGAAATATGCTCTGGATGTGAGCGGAATCGTAACGAACGGCATCCTGGAACTGGGCATTCGGTATAACGGCAAAGCCTTCCGTAAGGACACGGTCCACATGCTGGCTAATCTGTTAAAATCCAACCTGCTTGAAATGATCGAGCATTGTGTCACACGGGAGCGGACCGAATTGACTCCAAGTGATGTATTGCTAAAAGGTCTGACCCTGAAGCAATTAGAAACGATTAAGGAGCAGACCAAGACGGTTGGAGAACTGGAAAATATGTATCCGTTAACCCCCATGCAAAAGGGGATGCTGTTCCATAGTCTGATGAAT
>NZ_WUDQ01000845.1:0-1151 GCF_009827695.1 Paenibacillus sp. OT2-17
TCTGCCGTGATCTGCCCTTTCACCGATAGCTCTGTAATATGCCACTCGTCGGACGCAGCCAATTGCTCCGAATGCCAGCAAGCTACCTCGCGTTCATCCTTGGCTACCAGCGGTGGCACTTCGTTTTTGCATTGATCTGTCGCATGCGGGCAACGCGGGTGAAACAAGCAGCCGGAAGGCAATGCACTCAGGCTCGGAATTGCCCCCGGGATCGAAAACAGCTTGCTGCTGCGATCTGTATCCAGTGTTGCCACCGAACGAAGTAACCCTCTAGTGTAAGGGTGCAATGGCAGCTCGAACAGTTCTTCCGTTACTGCTTGCTCCACAACTCGACCGGCATACATCACAACAATTCGATCCGCAACCTCTGCCGCAATACCCAAATCATGCGTAATCAACAGAATCGACATGTTGAATTCTGTCTTTAATTGCTGAAGCAATTGCAAAATTTGTGACTGAATCGTTACATCCAGCGCCGTTGTTGGTTCATCCGCTATTAGCAGCTCAGGGGCACATGAAAGTGCCATTGCAATCATCGCCCGTTGCAGCATCCCACCGGACAGTTCTCCGGGGTACTGCTTCATACGAATTTCCGGTTCAGGAATCCCTACCCTGTTCAGCAAATGAACCGCATGAGCCCATGCTTGCTTTCGTGTCTTCCGGTCATGCTCCATGATGATTTCTATCAACTGATACCCGATAGTGTACACCGGATCAAACGCCGACATCGGCTCCTGAAATACCATCGCCATCTTTTTACCACGAAGTGAGCGTAATTCCTGCTGTGACAAAACGGTCAAATCTATGCCCTGCAACCGTATTTGTCCTTGGGCAATTCGTCCGTTCTCATAATCGATTAGCCGCATAATCGCCTTGGAGGTAATCGTTTTTCCGCTGCCAGATTCACCGACGAGACAGACCGTTTCTCCCGCCCTGATCGTCAGTGATACGTTGTCGAGTGCTTGCAGCAAACCTTTTTTAGTGTGAAAATCGACCGACAAATGTTCAATCTCCAGCAATGATGACAAACGAACTCCCTCCTTCTATAGCACTTAAGAATAGGCTTCCTGATGCTAGTTTGCGTTCTTTTTCGGGTCCAACTGGTCTCTCAGCTTGTCGCCCAAAATATTGACTGACAACACAAACAACGT
>NZ_WUDQ01000846.1:0-1150 GCF_009827695.1 Paenibacillus sp. OT2-17
CCAATGCGGAAATCACGCTTTTGGTACAGGAATTTATTTTATAGAGTTCATTAGCAATTTGAGGTTCACGATAGTAATTCATGATCATGTTACCCTGCTGATCAATAAGGCAGCTGCGGGTTTCCAATTCGTTAAGCACGTGAATAAGCGGTTTTAGTTCCAGACTTTTCATGCAGATCCTCCTTGAGGCTTATGGCATAGCAATACATAGTATATCATTTTAATAGTCCGAAATTCGAAGAGTACAAACTGAAAACAGTTCATTTACTAATTTTGAATTTTTTTGTTCTTTGATATTAAAAAAGATATATATGTTCACTGAATAGACACAAGTATATTTAAAAATCTATACACTTTTTCTGTTTCATTCAAAAAAACAATCGAATAAAACGATATATAGTAAGTTGGACATTTTATTCAGAAATAACTGGGGGACCGATTCATGAATTTAACAATTAAGGCCAAAATGATTCTTAGCGCGATACTGATTCCGAGTGTGATTGCAGCTATGCTGCTGACCAATTACATTTTAAGCGTACATAGTGAGAATGAGTACAAGGATATTATGAGTCGTGAAGAGGCTATTGCGTATAACTCGAAGTCTCTTCAATTTTTGTTAAACGGCATATCTAATGATGAGCGGGCATATTTGCTAACTCGTGATGAACAGTACGGACGAGAGATCGGAAACAAGCAAAGTGAAGTTGCAAAGTTGCTACAGGAGACAGAAGCTCTGCTTAATACAGGTAATGAGGATTCTAAGAAAAAAATGACTGATCTCAAGACGGGGATTAATACTTACATGAATCAAGTTCATCGTTTACTGACTACAGCGGGGTATCAGAGTACAAGAGACGATGCTTTCCCGCCATTTTCTGATTTGCTCGATGATTTTGAAAACGAACGGGTGTTGCGTAAGCAACTTGATACCAAGGTAGTAGCCTTTGTCAAAGCTCAAGAAGATATGGTAACGGTGAAAGTACAGCAAGCGCACCAAACGATGACGAATACATCCTTGATTACGAGTATTGTAGGACTTCTAGTTATCATTTACAGTATTGTTCAATCCATCGTTTTGATTCGTTCAATTCGTCCATTACACCATATGAATGAGCAGCTGTTGGAAATGTCTGAAGGTGGGGGAGATTTG
>NZ_WUDQ01000847.1:0-1148 GCF_009827695.1 Paenibacillus sp. OT2-17
CCTCCGACTCCCCAGTCCCCGATTCCCACACTACTCTCGGACTCTGTGGCTACGATCAGGTCGATATCATCAGGGTCTAGGTTCAAATTCTTAAAAGCCTCTCCAATACCCGCCAGATTATCAATAGATAAATACATACCACCAGGTTTGTGATATTCATGACTGTATTCCTGTATAGCCTGGCCTACTGTTGGTGTATAAACAATCGGGAGCATTTCGCTTAGGTGCTCAGAGAGCAAACGATAATAAAGGACGGTATTCCGATTAAAAAGATCATTTAACGCAACATTTTTACGCAAATTATCCGGTTGGCTCTGAAATTGCTCGTAAACCCGCTGAACCTGCTCCTCAATAGTTAATATCGTAGGAGGAAGGAGGCCGTCAAGTCCAAGCTGTTTCCGTTCTTCCAGGGTAAAAGCTACTCCTTTATTCAGCAGTGGGTTGGCAAGTAGATCTTTTCCGGTTAATTTAGTTTCGATAGATCCGTCTTCCGTAAAATGAAAAGCACGCATTTCCAATTCCTTCTTTCTAAAAAATTACATTTAATTAATCCTTGAACAATTCGTGAACAAGTATACGCCTTATTTTAAACCAAGTGAACAAGTATGTTGTGTGAAAAATGGTTATATAAGTGTTTACATAAGAAAAATTATGAAAATGAAAGCGATTTTCAATGTTTTTTGAATGAAAATTTCATTTAATTTTCATGATATTTTCGGAAAATCTTGATTGAATGTGATAATTATCATAGTTTTTTAGGTGTAGTTCGATTAAATGTGCATGAAAAATAGCTTAACTTCATTTTAAATAAACGAAGTTAAGCTATTTTTTGGCTATAGGGATGGTTGAGGGACAAAATTTAATGCTTCGCAGCTCTATGTTTAATGAACATCAGGCATTTAATTCTCCGATGCGATTGACGGCTTCATCAGTAACTGTAGCAGAGCGTTGCATCCAGCTGTTACGCCATTTCAATTGCATGATGATGACGAGGGTAAAGGCACAGAACGTGATTAGGCTCAGAGAGATGAAGCCTGGCATATATGAACCCGTTGATTTGTACAGATGACCCAGTATAAGGGGGAGGAAGTACCCGCCTATGCCACCAGCAGCGCCGACAATGCCGGTCATGAGCCCGATTTCGTTGC
>NZ_WUDQ01000848.1:0-1145 GCF_009827695.1 Paenibacillus sp. OT2-17
TTTGCTGCATACGAATAGAGGATTTAAAACCGTCAGGAGATCAGTTAAATGTCAAAAAGACAGTTTTTACGACGATTGTGTGTTGAACCGGGAAAATTACTCGTTTCAACTAGACCACTTCGATGTAAAGCACGCCCCTTAGAGTACACACAGGGAAGGATAAATGCATTCTCCAGTGTATATTCCAAGGGGCATTATTTAATACCCTCAATCATAGTAAAGATTGGACGATTCCATATGATTATAAAGGGGGTATGCCTTCCGGTACATTTCGGCTCTTGCTCTTAGCAAGCAACTGCTCATCAAACGGCAGATTCTCTCTGATCGCCCACAGGTCGTCATAGCTGAGAATCCAGCGATCGGCTCTAGACAGATCCTGCCGGCCGGAGCCGGGGTTGTGGAAGCCGATGCAGTGCATTCCTGCACTTTTGGCTGCCTGGACCCCGTTCTGTGAATCTTCAATAACGATGCAATGGGCCGGTGCAATGCCTAGCTGTTCGGCGGCGTATAAGAAGATGTCCGGTGCTGGCTTACCCTGCAATACCTCTTCACCGGTGATTCGAATGTCGAAGTAACGGCCAAGTCCTGTCTTTTCCATAATGAGATCAATTAGCGCCCGTGGAGAGGAAGAGGCTACCGCGACCGGAATCCCCTTCTCTTGAAGCCAGTCTAGCCACCGTTCCAGTCCGTCGATCGCCACAAGGCCCTCGTGTGCAATCATCGTCTGCATCACATTTTTTCGGTGATAGGACAGGGCCTCTTCTACCGTATTGGTGAGCTGATGTCTGTCCAGTACCTGACGCCACATAGATTCGAGTGTCACTCCAACATAGGTATGGTGCTCTTCTTCCGTCATGGACGCACCGAAATGGGCAAAGGAATTACGCTCGATCTCAAAATAAATCGGTTCGCTGTCTACTAGGACCCCGTCCATGTCGAAGATGACTGCCTTGACCGGAACGGACGCTGATGGGCCTCCCAAGCATTCATTATTTGGCTGCGCATCATGATGAATGGTTGTCATGTCCATTCTCCTCCTTGTTCGTATCTGGATTAGTTACCGGAGCCGTTCGATTGCAGCACAACCTTGATTGCCTGTGAAGAAGGCTGAAGGGTCCGCTCGTTGATATTGCATCCGAGGGTCA
>NZ_WUDQ01000849.1:0-1141 GCF_009827695.1 Paenibacillus sp. OT2-17
ATGTTTATCCGTATAGATCCCAGGTGACCATAAGTAACCTTGCCCATCATCAGAAGGCTGTACACCCTCAGTAATAATGAGTCCCATTGACGCTCGTTGAGCATAATAAAGGGAAGTTAGCTCTCCCGGTGTACCATCTTCTTGCGATCTACTACGTGTCATTGGTGCCATTGCTAAACGATGTGGCAACACCATTTTTCCAATTTTTAATTTACTCCATAACTTTTCCAATCTGGTAAACTCCTCTTCATATAAAGTTATGCGGATATATTAATTCGATTAAAATTCTGAAATGATTGGATATATTTCGCCTCTCAGATTGAAATCATAGTTCTGGTCTACAATCCCTACCACCTCGTTGCTATCATAAAGATCCAACATGAAGTCCGCCATTTGTTTGGCAGTGTGGTACTTAGGCATGTTTGCTTTGTAATCAAATTCTTCAGTATCTAATGATTTCTTAACGAATTCCGTTTCTGTTATAGCTGGTGCTAAAACCTTAGCTTTTAGTTTTGCACCTTTAATTTCTAGTTCTTTTGCAAGCCCTTCTGTGAAGGCACTAACGTAATATTTAGATGCAGAATAAGCAACACTCCCAACAGCAATGGCATATCCGAGTGCGGATGAGACGTTAATTAACTGAGTTCCTTCTACATCAGCATAATCTCGCACATATAGTGTAGAAAGGATCGTCAAGGATTCGATGTTAACACGTAACATAGTTTCAACTTTATCTAAATTCTGTTCTGCTACAAAAGAAGCTTCACCGAGCCCCGCATTGTTAATCCAGGTCTCAATTTGGTGTTCCTTTAAATTGTTATATAGTGTGTAGGCCTGATCTGTAACAGACAGATCACTTGTATGAACAATAACATTTACAGTAGGATCAATATCCTGAATTGCTGATTTGAGTTCTTCTAATTTATCCAATCTTCTAGCTACCAAGATTAAGTTTTTGCCACGTGCAGCAAAGCCCAATGCCGTTTCATATCCAATCCCTGAGCTTGCTCCTGTAATAACTGTATACTTCATAATATTCTCTCCTTCATAACATGCAGATTAGTATAAATGAGTTTTAAAGACAATTTTAGAACGATCATTCTTATTAGGGTGAAAAAACAGTTAGATCTAACTTGCTATT
>NZ_WUDQ01000084.1:0-12848 GCF_009827695.1 Paenibacillus sp. OT2-17
GAGGATGGAAAGAAGTTGTTGCCTGAAGATATCTCTGGTGACGAGCGTTTTTATCCTCCGTCGGAAATTACTGACAAGCTGGAAGTATACAACAATCTGGGCAAGCGCATGCTCGCTCATTACAATGAATTGTTCCTGCAATTCAAAATGCATTTAAAGTAGGGGAGTGGCGTTGGGATTAGGGGTTGGTGCTTTAAAGGTCGCTGCGGTGGTGGATGGTGCTTACCATCGCTGTTAAATTCCGATTTTTTTGATTGAATATTTAAAGGTGAAAATCGGAATTTTAAAGGCGACCGCTTCGCTTGTCCAGCACCATTCCGCCCCCTCCGCTGCACCGTGCTTAAAGGTACGCACCCATCCAATCCCACACCAGGTGAGGGAGTAGAGGAAGAGCGAACAGGCCCTTGAACCACCCGTACAGGTGATTCAAGGGCCTGTTTTGTTTATTCACCGTGTAAAGCGGGTGAGTATTGTACTTCTTTTCCCATACTCCACACACACGTTAGAGAATTGTGGGATTTTAAGGCGGGCAGTGAGCGAAGCGGGCCATTTGAATCTGGAGAAGCGGAGCGTTCGCCTAAAGGCTTTCCAAAGGAAAGCTCACTTCGGAAGCATATGCTTAGTGGGATTCTTACTTATAAAATGTTTTATACAATATGAAGAATCCCCCAGCAACAGCGATCGGAAGATCAAATGGACTGCGTAGCGCCTCCTCCCGCCTTAACTCCCTATAACCCTTTAACAAACCTCTCTATTTTATCCAACCCTTGCTCCAGCACATCCTGCCCGTAAGCATAAGACAAGCGAATGTATCCTTCGCCATAGGAAGAAAAGGCATCTCCAGGTACGACAGCCACTCCATGCTCTTCCAGCAGCTTCAAGGTAAAATCCATAGAGCTTAATCCAAAATGCGCGATGGAAGGGAAAAGGTAAAAGGCTCCCTCGGGTTTCTCCAGCGGGATACCCATGTCTGTCAGCCTTCCATGTACATAATCACGACGCTTGCGGTATTCCTCACGCATCGGAAGTGCATCATCGACACCAGTGGTCAAGGCTTCCAGGGCAGCATATTGGCTAATCGAGCTGGCACAGGTTACGTTGTACTGATGGACTTTGACCATGTGCTGTGTAATTTCAGCGGGTGCAAGTGTAAAACCAATGCGCCATCCCGTCATGGAATGTGATTTGGACAGACCGTTGATGACGATGGTACGCTCCCGCATACCTGGTAGAGCTGCAATGGACACGTGGGGTGTATCGTAAATCAGTTCACTGTATATTTCATCCGAAATGATAAACAGATCACGCTCCTTCAGTAAATCCGCGACCGCTTCCAGTTCTTCACGGCTCATCACTCGTCCGGTTGGATTCGAAGGATATCCGAGAATGACTGCTTTTGTCCGTTCGGTCAGATAAGGCTCCAGCACCTCGGCCGTAAGCTTGAAGCCGCTACTGCGGGTATCGGCAAACACAGGAATGCCGCCTGACAAACGGATCAATGGCTCGTACCCTGGGTAGATCGGCACTGGCAGAATGACTTCATCGCCGGGTGACAAAATCGTGCGTAAAGTAATATCCAGCGCTTCACTGGCTCCATTCGTTACGATAACCTCATCCTGTCCACGGTAATTCAGGCCGTATTTACGAGCTACAAACGCCGCTGCGGCTTCTCGTAATTCCGGCAGTCCCGGATTAGGTGTATAGGAGGTGCGTCCTTCGTTAATCGCCCGATGGGCAGCTTCCATAATATGCGCAGGGGTAGGGAAGTCCGGCTGTCCGATCGTTAATGACAGGGTTCCGGGTAATACGGCAACTTTGTTGGCGATTTTGCGGATGCCGCTGATTTGAATGTTTTTAACCTGATCGTTAAGCAAATGCTCCATAGCTTATGTGCCACCTTTTTCTGTATTAGAACAAGTTTACAATAATTTGATCTGAATATGCTACGGCAAGAAGAATTCATTTTTATATGATGGTTTTGCAAAAATTCAATAAGCGACTTCCAATGAACAATATATAGACCGAAGTGGTCTAGTGCGTCTATATATTGCACTTTGGAGCGACTGGAATCGAATTTTGCAAAATCCTTACATAATTAAGGTACTAAATTGACTAATTTATGGTATCTTAAAAGAAGAATATATTTGTAAGCGTAATCATAGTAAAAATGGGGAGGGGAGTATCTTTTGATGAAACAAGAATACATAGTAAAAATATTACCCACGAAATTAAAAAGGTTCGGAATCACATGGCTCAGTGTCATACTGGTGCTTTCAGCTGGAGGGCCGGTAGGGTTGTCCAGTGGAAAAGCTTCGGCAGAGCCTGCATCTTTTGCAGGAAAAGAGGTGCAACCTTCACCCGTAACTGTAGGGGCAAGTGTATATGCAGATGTCTATTTTCCTAAAAAGCTTCGCATCCACGATATACAGGGGGTAGCACACCGTTCTCCATATGAAGGACAAAAAGTAGCGGATATTGAAGGCGTTGTCACAATGGTGAAGGGGAGCAGCTTCTATATCCAAGAGATGGATGATCAAGTGGATCAGGATGAAAAAACATCCGAGGCCATTTTAGTGTACAAGCCTAGTCACGGTGCACAGGTAGGGGATGAGGTAAGGGTTAGCGGTTCGGTGAAGGAATACACGGAAAGAACATATGCAAGTAAGCCAATCGACTTGACGACCACAGAAATTGTGGCTTCTTCGGTTAAGGTAATTGCCAATGACCGTCCATTGCCATCTCCAATTTTGCTAGGTGAACAGGGACGTGTGATGCCGACATCTGTTGTGGATAATGACGGAATGGCGGTGTTTAATCCACAGGAGGATGGCTTGGACTTTTTCGAAAGCCTGGAAGGCATGCGTGTAGAGTTGAAGGATGCCACTGTGATTGGTCCTTATGGCTATGAAATTCCAGTCCGAATTGATAACGGTCCAAACACAGGTGAGGTTGTAACGGAGGCAGGCGGACTCATGCTGACAGAAAGAAGTCTGAACCCGCAACGGATTCTGATTGATGCGAAGCCTTCGACACCGTTGAAGACAGGCGATCGTTTTGCGGGTCCTATCACAGGTGTGGTGAGCTATAGCTTTAGCAATTATAAGCTGCTGCCAGAGCGTCTGCCGGATGTTGTACCTGGTGGCCTCCAGC
Source organism: Paenibacillus sp. OT2-17 (assembly GCF_009827695.1). Classification (NCBI taxonomy): domain Bacteria; kingdom Bacillati; phylum Bacillota; class Bacilli; order Caryophanales; family Paenibacillaceae; genus Paenibacillus; species Paenibacillus sp. OT2-17. Next base: position 3,151 of record NZ_WUDQ01000084.1, read on the forward strand.
CAGCCAATACGCGTTTGATACGCGATGATCGTAAGCTGACAGTAGCTTCTTTTAATGTGGAAAACTTTGATCCCGGTGATGGAAAACGTATTGATCAGCTGGGGCAGGCTATCGCCGTAAATTTGAATCATCCGGATATCATAGGATTGCTGGAAGTGCAGGATAATAACGGTGAGAAGGATGATGGCACCACAGACGCTTCCGAAAGCTTCCGTGTGCTCATAGAGGCAATTCGTGCTCATGGAGGCCCGGAATACGCTTTTACAGATATTGCCCCTGAAAATAATAAGGATGGCGGTGCCCCCGGTGGCAATATCCGTGTTGGCTTCTTGTACAATCCGCAACGTGTTACGCTGACCGACAAGCCCAAGGGGGATTCAGTTACGTCTGTCACTTATGGAGTGCAGGGACTCTCTCTCAACCCGGGTCGGATTGATCCCCTGAATGTGTCATTTGAAGACTCGCGCAAGCCGCTGGCCGCTGAATTTGAGTTTGAAGGCCAGCAGGTGATTGTGGTCGCTAACCATTTTAATTCCAAAGGGGGCGATCAAGCGCCATTTGGAGGAATTCAGCCACCTGTGCGAAGCAGCGAAATACAGCGTGCGAAGATTGCAACGATTGTGAATGGCTTTGTAAAGTCGGTACTGCAAGTAAACCCTAAGGCCAATATGGTGGTGCTCGGTGACCTGAATGATTTTCAATTTTCGGAAACGCTGGCTTTGCTACGGGGGCAGGAATTGACCAATCTGATTGACAATTTGGATGAAAAGGAACGGTACTCCTATATTTATGAAGGCAACTCGCAAACATTGGATCATATGCTGGTCAGCCCATCACTGAGCAAAACATCCGTGCTGGATATCGTTCATATGAATGCGGACTTTAGTACGGCAGACGGGCGGGTCAGCGATCATGATCCGTTGGTTGCGCAAATAGATTTGCCGCGCAAAACGGAAGAACCACCAACAGATGGTGGGAGTGGCCGAAATGACGATGACGATGACGATGAGGATCAGCAGGATAACGTTGGAAACGCCAACGCTGGGAATAGCAGTAGCAGTAACATGAATGGAACGGTAAATGGGCAGGGTCAGACTGCCAGTAGTGAACCCAATGGAAGCAGCCTGTCTGGTACAAATGTGGTGCAAGTCAAGTCTGTAATGATCGGAGTGGAGCAAAACGGACTGAAAAAGGCAGTTGCTCAAGTACCGGCTGCTGAAATACAAAAGGCCATTCAAAATGGCGCGAAGGGTACGCTTGTGATCCGTGCAGGGGAGCAAGTAGAAGCGAGGACGTATGAGATTCATTTAAGCGGGGAAGCTTTGGGAGACGTCTTGAACGACCGTATTCGTACCCTTCGAGTGGAAACGCCACAAGGTGGATATGAAGTAGCAACAAGTCGTTTGTCTCTTCAGAAACTGGCTGATACCTGGCAGGTTCCTGTAAAACAAATTTCCTTGAATTTTTCCATCACTTCGAACGAAGAACTGGCTAAACGCTTGGATGTTCCGACAGGGCGCAAACTGTTACAGGCTTTGGATATGGCCGCTGAGCTGAGAAACGAGGATGGACGGAAACAGCTTTTGGCAGGTAACGGAGATTCTGGTAGTGGGTATGAACGTTATCTGTTACGTGTTCCTGCAACGGTCGATGCAGACCAGCTTGCTCTAGTGAAGGTATCGACCAACCAAGCCGGACAGCTGTCCTATCAGCCTGTTCCTTTTCACGCTGCGAGTGAGGAAATAACCGTGTATGGACGTTCGGGAGGGACTTACGCTGTGCTTGATGGCGGGGCTTCTGGTGAAGTCAGATCGTTCATAGATATATCCGGTCATTGGGCGCAGCAGGATATTACACGGCTGGCGACTCGCCTGCTTGTGACGGGGACCGATTCAACAGCGTCTACAGCTAGTGCGACTCGTGAAAGGGACTTAGCGAATATGCATTTTGAGCCTGAAGGCCAGGTGCGACGCTCTGAACTGGCAGCGATGCTGATTCGGGTGCTTGGACTGGAGCATACAGATCGCACGCTGACGAGCTTTGACGACGTTCAAACCGAATCGTGGTATGCGGATTCCGTACGTACCGCAGCAGCAGCCGGGCTGATCAACGGGTATGCTGATGGAAGCTTCCGTCCTAATACACCGGTATCGAGGGAGGAACTGGCTGTGATCATAGAGAGAGCCTTACGCTTCGCTGGGAATACAGAAGAAAATACAGAAGAAGCAACAGGGAGTAAATCCGTGTCATTATCGGATGCGCAGGAGATCTCTACATGGGCAGCTCCGGCTGTATTATCACGCACACTGGATAAGCTACATTGGGAATAGAAGACTTCACTATACAAATGTCAGATTGATTGACTTTATACGATAGTTAAGTTATCTTTTGTGGAGAGGTAGTATGATAAAGTAGAATGAATTACGAATGAAGAGGTGAAATGTCGTGGGAGTAACAGCTAAACAAATTTTTGTGAATTTACCAGTTAAAAACCTGCAACAGTCCATTGATTTTTTCACTACCATCGGATTTGAATTCAGCGCTCAGTTCACTGATGAACATGCAACCTGTATGGTTGTTAGTGAGCATATTTTTGTCATGTTATTGGTTGAAGAACGTTTTAAAGCGTTCACGACAAAAGAAATTTCAGATGCGACAAAAAGTACAGAAGCGATTGTTGCCTTATCGGTGGAAAGCCGAGAAAAGGTAGACGAGATTGTCCACAAGGCTTTGGAAGCGGGCGGCAAACCCTCGAACGAACCTCAAGATCATGGTTTTATGTATGGATGGAGCTTTCAGGATTTGGATGGTCATCTGTGGGAGTTCTTTTATATGGCAGAGCAGTAATGGAAATAAGAATGATGAAGTAAACGAAGTATCATGGAAAGTAAGCTATCCTCAAAAGATAGTTTGCTTTCTTTATTGTATGTTATTGAACTCACCGGGAGGAATCACAATGTCTAACGAAATGAGAGCCTACCCTGTTCAAGCTCTGAGCGAAGCCCTGGCAGATTCACTGAGTCGACTGTTAATCGACGTGGTTGCAGACGGTGCATCTATAGGTTTCTTACCCCCATTAGGTTATGAGGAAGCAGCAGCTTATTGGAACAATGTACTTGGGGATGGCGTAGTTCTGTGGATTGCCGAGAAGGACGGAGTACCTGTAGGGACGGTCCAGCTGCATTTGGCACAAAAAGCTAACGCTATTCATCGTGCGGAAATTGCAAAGCTTATGGTGCATCCGTCCGGACGCAGACTGGGGATCGCACGACAGTTAATGAAGGTAGCGGAAGAAGAGGCACTAAGTCAGGATAGAACGTTACTGGTGCTCGATACGCGGGTGGGTGATCCCTCCAATGGACTATACGAGTCGATCGGGTTCGTAGAAGCTGGTGTTATTCCGGGTTTTGCTCAATCAGCCGATGGTCAGCTGCACGCCACTCGATATTATTATAAGCCATTAAATCTGTATTCTAGTCATAGCTGAGCATTTACCGAATAATTGTGGTATATACGGGTAATCATAACTTGTCATAGGATTACATAGTTTTTTCCGCGTTTATTCGACTGGAAAAGCACGGGAATAGAAACGTATAATAAAGAGGGGATCAGAAAAGGTCTTTTTATGTCAATTTGGGTGTACTGAATTGAAGAACGTAGCAAACACAGCGGAGGAATCAGAGAATATGAGGTTGGAGCATGATTTTTTAGGTACCAAGGAAGTGCCATCAGATGCCTATTACGGTGTACAAACGCTGAGAGCAAAAGAAAATTTTCCAATTACAGGCCAAAGACTGCACCCTGAGTTGATTAAAGCCATGGCGATCGTGAAAAAGGGAGCAGCGACGGTAAATATGGAACTAACCCGTTTACATCGCCCCAAAGCAGAGGCCATTATTCAGGCTGCTGATGAGATTATACAAGGACAGTTGCATGATCATTTCATCGTCGATCCGATTCAGGGCGGCGCAGGCACGTCCATTAATATGAATACAAATGAAGTGATTGCGAACCGTGCGTTGGAGCTGATTGGCAAGCAACGCGGAGATTATCAGGAGATCAGTCCTAATAATCATGTTAATATGGCGCAATCGACGAACGATGCTTTTCCTACTGCCGTACACTTGGCTGTATTAAGTATGATTGATAAGCTGTTAGCCACCATGAGTGAGCTTCAGGGAGCATTTTCCCGCAAGGCAAATGAGTTTGATAGTGTGATTAAAATGGGGCGGACTCACTTGCAGGATGCAGTGCCCATCCGATTAGGGCAGGAGTTTCAGGCTTATGCGCGTGTGCTGGGTCGTGATATCGGACGCGTCCGTGCGACCAAGCAGCACCTGCTAACGATTAATATGGGTGCAACTGCGGTGGGTACTGGCCTGAATGCAGACCGTCGTTATATTCAGCGTGTCGCAGAGGTACTGGCAGAAGTCAGTGGCTTCCCTGTGGAAGCTGACGAAAATCTTGTAGATGCTACACAAAATACGGATGCTTATACTGAAGTGTCTGCTGCCTTGAAAATTTGTATGATGAATATGTCTAAGGTGGCAAATGACATCCGGTTAATGGCTTCCGGACCTCGTGCAGGTCTGGGAGAACTGAGTCTGCCTGCTCGTCAGCCAGGGTCATCCATTATGCCGGGCAAGGTAAATCCGGTGATGTGTGAGGTCATTAACCAAATTGCTTTTCAGGTCATTGGTAATGATCATACAATCTGCTTGGCTTCAGAGGCTGGTCAGCTCGAGCTGAATGTGATGGAGCCTGTACTGGTCTACAATCTGCTGCAATCGCTGGAAATTATGAAGCAGGGCTTCCACGTCTTCCGCATTCATTGTGTGGAAGGGATTGAAGCGAATGTGGAGCGTTGTCGTGAATATGTAGAGAACAGTGTAGGCATTATTACAGCGCTTAATCCGCATCTTGGATATGAGGTGGTATCACGTATTGCTCGCGAAGCAATTACGACTGGGAAATCGGTGCGTGAGTTGTGCTTGCTGTACAATGTACTGACCGAGGAGGAGCTGGACATTATATTGGACCCGTACCAAATGACTCAGCCTGGTATTGCCGGAGAATCTTTGCTGAATCGCGAATAATGATGCGGAGTATGGAGTTTAGACAGCTTTGAGGCAAGACGAAGATAGCCCCGTCGAATCTGGCGGGGCTATTGTTATGTGATAACACAGATGTAATACGGGTGCCAGCGTGCATAGGGGAGTGTCCTGTCAAGGATGATATGGCTACGCTTATGGTAGAAAAGGGAGAGTTGGATGTTGCTAGAGAAATTATTGGCATACAAGGAATTAGGAATAGGACTCATTGTACTTTTAGTGTTGTTTGCGCTCATCATCAGAGGACTGATACGTAGTCGCAGAAATCGGATTTTACGTGATCTGGACCCACGCAAAATTGGAATTCAGGATATAGATCGTATGGAGGATGGCTCGGAATTTGAACTTTATTTGCAACGGTTATTATCCGCGCTTGGCTATAAGGACATCTATAAAACAACCAGTAGCCGGGATTTTGGAGCGGATCTGGTTTTTACAGACCGTGAAGGCGTCAGAGTTGTCATACAGGCCAAACGTTATGGGGTACAACATCCGGTAGGCTTGGGAGCAGTGCAGGAGATTTATACCTCTATGCGTTATTATGCAGCTGACAAGTCCCTCGTCATCACCTCCGGCCGTTATACGGAATCCTGTAAAACACTTGCTGCTGTCAACGGGGTTAAATTATTAGACCGCAACGACTTGATCGACATGATTGATTTATTCAAGGCTAGGCAGCGCGAGGAGGTTATGGACCTCATAGAAAGCAAAGTAGATGTGATTGCTTCCAAATGGGATGAAAGATAATCATAAAAGGGACTGAACTACTGCGACGAGATCGAAGCCCAGTAATCAGTCCCTTTTATTTTTTAACATGATGCTTGCTCTTATACTGTTATCATTAGATGCCTGTCCAGACATCCTTGGCATAGCGTTTTTCCTGTTGGAGACGATCCAACCATTGCTGTGCTTCTTCTTTACTGGTATGGTGTGCTTCCGTGTAAGCTGCACAAAGGGTGTTTTCTACATCGGGAGCCATACGGCTACCATCACCGCATACATACAGATGCGCTCCTTCATCAAGCAAGTGAATCAGAGCGTCCGCATTTTCCTTCATGACATGCTGCACGTATCTTTTGGGTTGATCGGGCAGACGTGAAAAGGCTGTATGAAGCGTAACGATTCCCTCCTGCTCCCAAGCTTGCAGCTCTTGCTTGTACAGATAGTCGAGCTTCGGATTACGGCAGCCATAGTATAGATGAGCCTCGCCGAGCTGCTCTCCTCTCTCCTTAAGTACATGGCGTGTCTGTAGGAATCCGCGGAATGGTGCCACTCCAGTACCCGGACCGATCATGATGACAGGTACGGTCGGGTCTTCTGGCAATCGGAAGCCCGACTGAGGCTTACGCACAAAAATGACAATCGGATCATCTGGTTGGAGCTGTGCCAAATAATTAGAGGCAATTCCTAGGTATTCGCCCTGTCCGCTACGGGCTGGTCCACGCACGACGCCCACTGTTATACTCACCGAATTCGCCAATTCAAGAGGTGAACTGGAGATGCTATAGTAGCGGGGCTTGAGTGGCGGTAAGAGCGCAATAAAGTTTTCAAATGGCAGCTCGCAGGCTGGATACTTCTCCAGAATATCCAGCATCGTGACGCGCTTCTGTCGTATCTCTCGATCAAAGGTAGTATCCTCCAGCAAAGCTTCAATTTCTTTCTTGTGCGGTGGACACACTGTAAAGGATGCCAGTTGCCGTAGCTGGGCTCTCGTTGCCGGTTCTTGCAGTTCCACACTGAGAGTGAGCAAATCTCCTATACTGACAGGCCGATCTAAGGGGAGATGCGCCGCATCCCGGTCACTGCCTCTCAATACGATGTAATCCTGTTCCTGTAATTTAAAGCGTTGCATCACCCTTTTGACTAGCGAAGCAGGATTACGCGGCAACACACCAAGGTGGTCACCTTCGCGATAGGACAATCCGGTTGGTAATTTGAGCTCCAGATGTCGTGTACTGCGTTCACTTTCAGCAGCAAGCAGCTCACGATTCGCTGTAACGACGGCAGTAACTGCTCCGTAGTTGTCTGCAAGAGGTGTACTGAGTATGGCGCTGACGAACTCTATGCTCAGACTGCTGCTGTCCTGCGGTTCTGTATCATTGTGCTCTACCCCGAAAGCATTCAACAAATCCGGCCATAAGCCGTGGTTCCAGGCTTCCCAATCCTTCTCGAAGTCACCGCTGGCATCGCCCTCACCCCGGTCATACAGTCGCTTTGCCCCTTTGGCAGACATCAGCTCGTCGATCAGCCTTGGAATACGCTGATACGTGCTGGCCCAATTGCGGTCGCCGCAGCCGAATACAGCATATCTTACGCCTGCCAGTTGCCCTTCGCCTGCCTGCTCCAACCATTGTACAAAGGTATCAGCATTGTCCGGCGGATGCCCATTATAAGATGCGGTCGTAATAAGTACCACGCCTTCTTTAGGCAAATTGTCCACACGATCATTCAGAGTTGCTATGCTACTGTTGAAACCCCAATTTCGACCTAAATCGGCTAGTTCACCTGCAAGTCCCTCAGCTGTACCCAGATTCGAGCCGTACAAAGACAGCAAAGAAGTATCATGCTTTTCGGCATGGGGGGGTGCAACCTTGTGTTCCTCTTGTTCATGAAGTTCTTGAACGGCACCTGGCAGCATGACAGCCGTCTGTGTGCTGCGCGGGCGTACTTGAATGGTGAAGCCCTCCGGCTTGAGTGTGAGCGTCTCTTTGACTTTCAACTCATAATGAGTATGATCAATCAGCTCAAAATGTTTCAGTACCATACCCAGCACAAGAGTGGCCTCCTGTAAGGCAAACTGCTGTCCAATACAGGCGCGTTGACCGTTGCCAAACGGTTTGTAGGCATCTTGCGGAATGGCGGATGGGTCCTCGAAGCGTTCCGGTCGAAATTCCTCAACATCTTCACCCCAAGCCTCGGTATCACGGTGCAGTTTTGGAATGAGTACATTGACGCTGTCACCTTTTTTAAGTGGGTAGGTTCCGTCGAGCAACGTATCTTCTTTGGCAAAGAGAGAGAAGGCGGGCGCTGTCGGCCATAGTCGCAGAGCTTCATTCAGTATCATCCTTATGTACTTGAGTTCACGAACCTGAGTATAGGAAGGCAGCGAATCGGTGAGCACACGATCCACTTCTTCATAGGCCTTGGTTAGCGTTCGCGGATTCTTAAGCAAATAGTAAATGGCAAAGGATAAAAGCCCACTGGTCGTTTCATGACCGGCGATGAGGAAGGTGATGATCTGATAGCGGATATTTTCATCATCCAGCGTTTCACCAGTTTCTGGATCTTTGCCTTCCAGCATACGTGCCAGTAAATCCTCTTCTCCTTGGTTGCCAAGGGTTTTGCGTTCTTGAATAATGCTGTCCACCAGAGAAAACATCGTTTCGATGTCGTGTTTAAACTGCTTTTTCTTCGATAACATCAGCTTGTTTTGCAGATTAAGGCGTTGCAGCTGACCCATCGCTTCATCTAATGCGCGTGTCATGCTGGTCACGAACGGATGGGGCTGATCGCGGTAGAAGCTGTTAAAACGATAATTAAAGCCGCATAATCCGATGGTATCCAAAGTCAGCCGGGTCATATCTTCCGGTACCTCTACACTTTCATCGGGATTAAGCCGAGACCATTTCTGTATCAGCTGAACAGCAAGATCAAGCATCATATTGTGGTAACCCTTCATAGCCCTCTGACTGAAGCTTGGTAGCAAAATTTGGTGGGCCTTGCGCCAGTTCGGTTCCTCAGTCCAGCTTGTGAATAGTCCGTCTCCTGCAAAAGCTCGTACTTTTTGTAATGGAGCCCACACTTGTTTGTCGAAACGGGATTCATCACAAGCATCTGCGACCAGCTTATGACCGGAAATATAAATGTTCGTTCCTTCAGGCAGATCCATGCGAAAAATTGGACCGTACTCATAAGAAAGCTTAACCAGAGACTGGACAGGGGCATGTGTATCGATCAAGGGCAGATTACCTAAGGGACCATAAGTTTTGGGCTGTGGAATTAAATCTGTCGAAGTCATTTTTAATGTTGCTCCTTTCGGATTGAAATAGAGTGATGGTTTCAGAGTACCTATGTTTTCCAAATTACACTTTATTCTTACGATATAAACGAAAATAAGTGAATTTGGACAGTTCGTATAATAAAAGCAGTACGAAAATATACACTTTTTACATATAGAGAAAAAATCATCTTATTTATCATGCTCTATTTACAATGAATTTACAGAAACTCTTATGAAAAAATATGCTTTTATAACCGATATAAAGATGTTGGGGATTTCCAAATTATGCTGAGGTGATATGTCATGAAAAAGCGAGCTGTATTATTAAATTTTAGGTGGATTCCCATTGTCACAGTCTTTGCATTATTGCTAAGTGCATGTGGGCAGTCGGCAGCACAAACCAAGGCTCAGCCCATTAAGGTGGGAATCGTACTGTCAGATATTGGTCTGGGTGACCAATCTTACAGCGACGCGGCTTTTCGAGGTTTGGTCAAGGCAAGGGATGAGGGGAAGATTGTTTTTGAATACCGGGAAATAACTGAGACCAAGACGTATGATGCGGCTTTTGAGCAGCTTGCTCAAGAAAA
>NZ_WUDQ01000850.1:0-1134 GCF_009827695.1 Paenibacillus sp. OT2-17
TGTGCACAAGTAAAAAGAAAGCTTTTAAATGATGTCAAAAAGGGGCGATTATCGCGTCTTTCAAAATCAGATGTGTACGATATGATTGCAAAACGCCCGCGAATCAGATTGAAAAGCTCGCGAATGTTGTGGACGGGTTCCTATAAGGAATATTTGGAAAAATGGTTCACCAAATTGAATGAGGAAATACAATTAATCCTAGACTCGGCCTCTGAAGGAGAACCAACGATTACAAGTCCTGAGATTGTAGCCCAGGAGCACCGGGAATTGCAAGCCAAGGTTACTCATTTACACAGCTTATAAGTACGTATAAAGATGCTTTGGACGAATTACGCATAGAGAACGGACAGTACCGAGAATTAATCAGCCAGCGTTTCGGAGATATTGACTTATTCTAATGATCCTGAATGTCCCGTGTACTGATACCCTTCGCATACATATGTGCTCCTCAATGCCGGTCACATTCGTTTGATTTTTCTTCACGACTACAGGTTCAAATTCTACATCACCGTATTCGGAGGTTACGGTTTTCTTACTGTTGTAGCCGTCGCGGCTGTTTCTCGTTTGTTTGTTTTTACATCATGTTTCTCATAACCGGGATGCGTATCCAGTTCGGCTTCTAATGCTTCTTGAAGTACATCTGCAAATAATTCCTTTAATGTCCATTGAATATCTTCTGCCGATTGAAAATTATGCTCTTTTACGAATTGACGTAATTCTTGTTTTGACAATAATCCGCTTCAGGTCACCATGTGCTTATTCCTCCAACTTTGATCTAGTAGTCAGTATTGACAAATTTATCTCAGTTGAAGTAAAGATTATGTCCAAACTAAATTGTTACTTCAAGCCTTGTACGGAATTGAATTACAAATGGGTGAATCTCTCCCGGAGCGACTATTCTTTGGTGTGACGGTTCACTCGCAATTAATGAAAGCAGGCCGCGTGATAGATTTGAGGGCTGAACGCATTCTTATCATTGGAAATAAAACTGTATTTCATGAATATATCCTTATCCAGCTCTTCCCTGCTTCTTCATGCTCCCGTCTCACCTCCCTTCCTGCTGTATAGATGGACAGCATGATTAGGACAGTTCAACATAACCTATGCGGTCCAAAAGCCGTGTGTAACGGCAAT
>NZ_WUDQ01000851.1:0-1131 GCF_009827695.1 Paenibacillus sp. OT2-17
TTATCCGTGCTGGCACTAATCGTGGTTAGCTTTGCTCCTACCCGTACAATACTGCTTATGGGAATGGCAATGATTGGACTGCTGGCTGTAGTCACTCAAACACTCGTGGCTTTCGCCTCTACCTTGGCTAATCCGACTGAACGTGGGCGTATCGTAGGTCTGGTGACCAGTGGAGTCGTTATCGGCATTCTGCTGGCACGAACCGTGGCCGGTGTATTAACTGATCTGGCAGGCTGGCGTTCAGTTTACCTTGTTTCTGCTATACTTACGCTGTTTATGGCTGTAGCTCTGTTGCGGGTGTTGCCAAAGAACGAACCCACAAGTGTGACACTTTCCTATCCGCAACTGCTCCGCTCGGTTATCGTACTGTTCGTGCAAGAACGAATTCTGCGTATTCGTGCTGTCCTTGCGCTGCTCATTTTTACGGCGTTCAGCATATTGTGGACTTCGCTTGTGTTACCTCTCAGTGCCCCGCCTCTATCTCTTTCACATACAGCCATCGGAGCCTTTGGCCTGGCTGGAGTCGCCGGGGCATTAGCAGCAGCACGAGCAGGGCGTCTTGCCGATCAGGGCTTGGGACAACGGACGACGGGTATCGCACTAGTTGTATTGCTGCTATCCTGGTTACCTATCCGCTACACCGAGCATTCTCTGTTCGCTTTAGTTCTTGGCGTAATACTTTTGGATTTGGCCGTACAGGCTGTACATGTCACCAACCAAAGCCTGATTTTCAATGTTCGCCCTGAGGCACGGAGCCGACTTACTGCAGGCTACATGATATTTTATTCCATCGGTAGCGCCACCGGGGCCATTGCTTCCACTCATATGTACATCTATGCCGGATGGAACGGGGTGTGTCTATTAGGAGCTGGTGTCAGTGCTCTGGCTCTCATCTTTTGGGCTGTAACTCGACGTTCAACTTGATGGGGAGGCTGCTATTGATTGAATCAGAAAAACCGCCGGGTCCACGACAATGACCGGCGGTTCTCTTCTGTCACAACAAAATCATCACTTGGTTGCAATATAAATCAAAACAGGTTCATCAGGACTGCCGTACACTTCAAAATCACCTGTGTATGTCCGCTCCCCTTGTCCCGTGGCAGCCCACTCCCAGATCGTCTGCCATACACG
>NZ_WUDQ01000852.1:0-1128 GCF_009827695.1 Paenibacillus sp. OT2-17
CCTTCAATTCCTCCAATGAAGTCTGCTTGTCCTGATCCAGTAGGGAACGTCCAGTAAGAATCAAAGTCACTTCCTTGGCCTGACGCGCAATCTCTTTAGCAAAAATAAGACCTAAACCCTTTGCTCCTCCAGTAATCAAATAAACCCCGCGGTCTTTCCATGGAATATCCGGTGTTTCTGACGGCATTTCTGCTTTACTCCAGACAGGAATCCAACGTTTGCCTTCTGCAAACCGGATGCGGCTATCCGCAGGATGTCGGCTGCTCGTTTTTAGTATTTCAATGAGCCCTTCCATTTTTTCTGTATCCTCAACTTCAATTAACTGACCATGGATCTTTGGATTTTCCTTTTGCGCAGTTTTGAGTATGCCGCACAGCCCAGCGAAGAGCAGCTTTTCATGCTGAGGCATCGTTACAATCTGCACCAGCACCTTGCCTTTGGGTTTGTCATTCAGGATACTTTTTATTTTTTCAAAAACCTGGACGGCATACTTTTCGAAGCGCCGATCAACCTCTTCCATACCGGATTGCAGAGTGATACATTCCATTCCTGCCAAGGAGAACTCGATATCTCCTGCAGCAATGGTATCTGTTTCGCAAAGCATTACCACATGTCGTTCGTAAGTGGGAACCATCGTGTCCTCCGCAACCGCCTGTTCTTTCCAGAAGGGTTGGAGCAACATTACACCAGGTGTTTTCTCACATGCGCCCCCTACCTTGTAGGAGCATCCTTTTATACGCACGCAGACCTGGCCTCCCTCATCACACAAATCAATGTCATACTTCTGCGTATTATGACCAGCCCCGCTTCCTCTGCTATACCGGATCAACGCCCACATTTCACAGGGACATTCCCGAAAAATTTCGAGTCTCTCAATGGCAGTCGGCCGTATTTTCTGTAGAGGGTCAATGCCTGAAGGCCGCATGATATTTTCATCATTCGAAAACAAGTATGCCGGCGGCATTTGCAAAGCAGCATTTATTATAAAGGGATGCAAAACAAATAAGCCCTCAGTATTCCTTATACCGGAAGGCAACGATAGCTTGGCCAGCACTAACCCCTGTCCTATATGCACTTGTTCATTGGCCTGATGTCCCGAACTATAGTCGGCCCCCATGCCCCACACTG
>NZ_WUDQ01000853.1:0-1125 GCF_009827695.1 Paenibacillus sp. OT2-17
GAGCGTATGAAACGTATGAGCAAACGGAGTACCTTCTTACTTGCTTTGCTGATGTTTGTATTTGCAGCATGGCCAGCGGGTTTGATCCGGGCTGAGGAGAGTACGACTTCCACGGTACAGTGGGACAGTCAAAATCCGACTACATTGAATCTGGGTGGAAGCCCCGCTCAATTAAAAGTGTGGTCATTGACAGAAAAGGGCAAAGAAGATGTTACACAAAAAGCAGAATGGATCTCTGGGGATTCAAGCATTTTAAAGGTAGATAAGGGACTCATTACTCCTGTGTCAAAAGGGCAGATTAAGATTGTTGCCACATATGAGCAGCAAACGGTAAGTACAACGATTACAGTAAAATCGCCTTACAGCAAGCTGCAATTAAATCCGTCTAGTCCCATTAATTTGACGATTGGTGGAGAATCAAAGCAATTGACTGCTCAAGGTGTACTTACTGGAGGTGGGACGGAAAATGTATCCGGTGTCGAATGGACTTCTTCGAATGCGGCTGTTGCTACCGTTGAAGACGGTCTGGTTCGTCCACTTGCCAAAGGCGTGACTTACATTAAAGCAAGCAAAGATGAACTCAAAGCACAAACGATTGTGTATGTGCGTTCTTCTTCTCAGGCATTAGTATTGAATGCAACTGGGTCCAAATCGGTCTTTCTGGGTAGCTCTCCAATTCAGGTTAGTGCAACCGATGTCAACCTGACTGGCGGCAAGACAGATGTGACCAACACGGCAGAATGGACTTCCTCCAATCCGTTGGTTGCCACAGTCGAGCAAGGTAAAATCACACCGATGGATGCAGGCAATTCGACGATTACAGCGTCCTATCACGGTTTGAGCAAGACTCTGAAGATTAATGTACTTCCGACGGTTGAAAAACTGGTTTCAAGCAAAGCCAGTCTGACTCTCGAAACAGGAGGCAAAACTTCTCTTCCGAGTATATCTGCTTATTTGGTCAATGGAGCAAAAAAAGCAGTTCAATCCGATGTAAAATGGAGCTTAAGCAGTGAAAGTGCAGTTAAAATAGCAAATATAGAAAGCGCCAATCCGTCTGGCAACTCTCCGGAATATACAATCTTAACAGGCACAGATTTCGCCTGCTGAGTTACCGGAATTTCAACG
>NZ_WUDQ01000854.1:0-1123 GCF_009827695.1 Paenibacillus sp. OT2-17
CTGTACATTTTATCGTCCAGCTGGGCAGCTACTTATTTCTTGATTACTACGCTTCGCCTTATGAATTTTACGTCGGAACCCTTATTGTTCCCACGCTAATCATGAGTGGTTCCAACTTACTGGCAGAGTTGGCTCATTTTAAATTTAACAGGTATTCTTTTGCGATCCTGTTTATGGCAAGTACCGTCATTTGCTGGATGATTATTCGCCTAAACTATGATATCCGGATTATTACAGCGTTGTGCTTGTTGCCTATTTTCTCTTCTATCCTGTTCTTCAATCGTCGCTTAATATGGCTTTCCTTTGTATTACAAGTAGTCGTCTTTTTTCTGTTGCTGGCAGTGGATGCATCATTTCGTACCTATTTGTCAGGCTTTGATATCGTGGCGATTCCAACCTTTTTGATTATGTCCACCTTTATTGCTCTCATTATTCAGGCCAGCGGCCGCGATTTGTTAGTGGATTTGTATAAAACAAAGCGCGCCCAACAGGAATTAATGATCAGTAACGCGATTATCAGCAAAATGTCAATGACTGATGGTTTGACAAAGCTGTACAATCATTTGTCCTTTCAAAACTTTTATGAAAAAGCACTCGAATATGCCGAACAAGGCGCGATCATCCATCTGGCGTTAGTGGATATTGATAATTTCAAAAAGATCAATGATACTTACGGACACCAGTTCGGAGATAAAATTTTGGAAGGCATCTCGCAAATCATTACAGAACAGATTACCGCAAACGACATTGCGGCTCGCTATGGCGGTGAGGAATTTGCTATTTTGATGTTCGAGCATACTTTCGAAGAAGCTTATCAGATCGTCGAAAACATCCGTCGTGAAGTGGAGAAAATGACCTTTCAGGAGAAATTGCAACTCGTTTCTGTAACCGTAAGCATTGGACTGAAAAGCTATACAGAGGAAATGAACAAAGATAAAGATGTATTTTTTCAGCAAGCAGATGACTATCTGTATCAAGCTAAGCGCTCCGGGAAAAACAAAATTGTTGCTCTTAATCATATCGCTTAATGTAAAAACACTTCTTTGATGAGACTCCGGCATGAGCTTGCCGGAGTCTTTTGAATATAGAGCTTAAAATGTAATAGAGTTGACAATTCCATAAG
>NZ_WUDQ01000855.1:0-1121 GCF_009827695.1 Paenibacillus sp. OT2-17
GCTCAGGTCCATACGTCTCCACCTCAGTAACCCCTTTGCGGGTCAATCCGACTGTGACATGGTCTGAGGCCAATTGGAGCATATCCTTGTCCCCAGTCACGACCAGCACATTAATACCGGCTTCGTCCGCTGTCTTGGACAGGGTGCCTATAATATCGTCCGCCTCATAGCCATCCAGTTCAAACTGAGCAATGCCAAAAGCGGTCAATAGCTCTTTCAGCAACGGAAATTGCTGGGACAGCTCTGGTGGTGTTTTCTCCCGTCCACCTTTGTAATCCTCGTATCCTTTATGGCGAAACGTTATTTTACCGGCATCGAAGGCATCCAGAATATGTGTTGGTTTGTGCTCCTCCAAGAGCCGCAATAACATCGTCGTAAATCCGTACACCGCGTTCGTCTGCTGCCCGCTCGAATTCGTTAACGGTGGCATAGCAAAAAACGCCCGGTAAATGATACTGTTACTATCTATAAGCATGAGTTTATCCATTTAGCACCTCGCAAGTTCATCAATGCATTCGTAACGTTCTTACGTTTTACGCATTCCTCTTCCTATCTTAACATACAAGACTCCTTTTTCAGAAAAAAACGGCTGCTTCCTAACCAAATTTGCCTTTTGCTCAAAGACAAGTCTGGGTCAGAAACAACCGCTATATACCTGAAAGCTCTACTGGTTCAAATCTGGTCTCTCCCCTGTCACGAGATATACAGTACTTTCACCGATATTCGTAGCATGGTCACCAATTCGTTCAATGTATCGTCCTACAAGCAGTTGCAACATGGCTTGTGAAGCCTCTGCCGGCTTTTCTACCATAAAGGCGTACAGATCGCTGATCATGTGGCTATACATGGAATCCACACGATCATCCTCTTTGGCCATTTTGTAGGCCAGATCTGTATTTTCATCCAAATAGGATTTGATCGCATCATCTATCATTTCTTTAACAATGGAAGCCATGTGCGGAATATCCACCAGAGGCTTAATGATCTGCTGCCCTTCCAAACGAAGTGTCACCTTGGCAATATCAAGTGCCAAATCGCCCATTCGTTCCAGATCACTGGAAATTTTAAATGCAACAATGATCCGGCGCAAATCCTTCGCTACTGGTTGCTGGGTAATAATG
>NZ_WUDQ01000856.1:0-1119 GCF_009827695.1 Paenibacillus sp. OT2-17
TGATCCCTGAGGGAAAAGTAATGACTTACGGTCAAATTGCGGCAGAGGCCGGAAGCCCAAGAGGTGCCAGACAGGTGGTGCGAATTTTGCATACATTGAGCCAAAAACACCGACTTCCTTGGCATAGAGTGGTCAACCGTTTGGGGGAGATTGCTTTGCAGGAGGATGAGTCCGCATCCCTGCAGCGTCTGTATTTGGAGGAGGAAGGCATACGTTTTAATGAAAGCGGGCGTATTCCACTCGATCAATATCTCTATGATCCGCAGGCGGAGATGGAAGAATAGGAACGGAACAAGCTATGCGGTTTTATATTAGATTTGATTATCACAAAAATCCGGGACAAATCAATTATCGATTTGTCCCGGATTTTTTTCATCTAGCATATGAAGCAGATAACTAGAGGTAATCTGTTATTTATAGCATAAGATTCACTTGACATTTTATCCGATAAGATGCTGCTGATCCCGTTGGGCAAGGTGAAAAGAAATGCTGTTCATCAGCGGTATATCGTTATTTTTCCGGGCTTCCCGGATCAGTTGTTTCTTTTTTTGTTCTGATTCACGTAAAAAGCGGGTCATCCACAAATCAGACGGTTCGTTAGTGGTTGTCATGCGAGATTCTTTTATCATCTATTAACCCTCCCAGTGAGCGGCTGTTATTCTTTCTCTAGTATATGTTCCAAACCTTAATAGATGCTGTTGGTTTCCTTAAAATTAGCTGAAAATTAGGTAAAGTTCAGGTAAAAATAGGTTGAATCAATATCTCATTGGACGAAAAGTAGTATAAAGCGAGTAATCAGGAAGTAAAGGTTACAAAAATGTATTGTTTTGACACCTTGTACCAACATAAACCTGAAAGTACAATTAGAATGCAAAGAGTTCGTGGAAGTTTATGTCGAAAAAAATGGAAAAGATTCGGGGAATGAACCGAAAGGGGAGAGATTCATCTATGAAGCAAAAAGCGGCTGTCGTGCTGCTTGTATTGTCCTTATCATCAGGATTGGCCTCCACTGTACAGTCTGAGAGTTTATCAGGAAATGTAGTATCAAGTACGTCGGTTAGTCCATCTACTGAGGCTACATCGAAGACATCATCCGTAACGGGTCAGGCTTTACCTATA